>CANLFL010000034.1 GCA_947489825.1 Candidatus Nanopelagicaceae bacterium | reverse complement strand
CCTTTGATACTCCAGCTGCAACAGTTCCGACACCCACTTCTGCTACAAGTTTGACGTGGATACGTGCATTCTTATTTGCATTCTTAAGGTCATGGATGAGTTGGGCAAGATCTTCAATAGAGTAAATATCATGATGCGGTGGTGGTGAAATCAGGCCAACGCCAGGAGTTGAATAGCGAACAGCTGCGATCCACGGATAGACCTTGTTACCAGGAAGTTGTCCACCTTCACCAGGCTTCGCACCTTGTGCAACCTTAATTTGGATGTCATCTGCATTTACTAAGTACTCACTTGTCACGCCAAATCGACCAGAGGCAACTTGCTTGATCGAGCTGCGCTTTGAATCTCCATTAGCTTCAGGAGTAAATCGAGAAGGATCTTCTCCGCCTTCACCAGTATTTGATTTAGCACCAAGGCGATTCATAGCGATGGCAAGAGTTTCGTGGGCTTCTTGTGAGATAGAACCATATGACATCGCACCGGTAGAAAAACGCTTAACAATGCTGGCGATAGATTCAACCTCATCGACAGAGATCGGTGTATGCGTAGCTGTATCGAATTCGAAGAGGCCGCGCAAAGTCATTAAGGCAGTGCTCTGATCATCGACAGCCTTCGTGTATCGCTTGAAGACGTCATATCGCTTTGATCGTGTTGCATGCTGCAAGGTAAAGACTGTCTCAGGATTAAATAGATGCGGCTCTCCATCGCGGCGCCACTGATATTCGCCACCAATAGGAAGACGCTTTGTGCCAGGCACTTCTCCCCCAGGTGGATAGGCGATGTGATGGCGTTTGATTGTCTCTTCTGCAATCACATCAAGATCGACTCCGCCAAGGCGGGAGGTTGTTCCGACAAAGAATTCATCGACTACATCTTGGGCGATGCCAATTGCTTCAAAAACTTGTGCACCCGTGTATGAGGCGATCGTAGAGATTCCCATCTTCGACATCACCTTGAGTACTCCCTTACCAAGGGCTTTAATAATGTTATGTACAGCCTTCTCCGGAGTGATACCGGTGATTACGCCTTGAATAACAAGATCTTCGGCACTCTCCATTGCCAGGTATGGGTTAACAGCAGCTGCGCCATAACCAATAAGTAGAGCAACATGGTGGACCTCACGTACATCACCAGCTTCTACAACCAAACCAACCTTGGTGCGAGTCTTTTGACGAATGAGATGGTGGTGAACTGCTGCGGTCAGCAGAAGAGAAGGAATAGGAGTGTCTTCGGCGTCACCATTGCGGTCTGAGAGAACAATGATGCGAGCACCATCGGCGATTGCCTTGCTCACTTCTTCTCTTATCTCATCGAGACGATTGCGTAGAGTGTTTCCATCTCCAGTGACTGGGAAGAGTCCACGAACTACATAGGACTGAAGGTGTGAATAATCTTCATCTGCATTGACATGAATTATTTTTGCGAGCTCATCATTATCAATGACTGGAAATGGCAGAGTAATTTGGCGGCATGATTGTGGTCCTGGGTCAAGAAGATTATGTTCAGGGCCGATCGATCCTCCAAGACTTGTGACAATCTCTTCACGGATTGCATCAAGTGGAGGATTTGTTACTTGGGCAAAGAGTTGCGTGAAGTAATCAAAGAGAACGCGTGGCTTATTTGAAAGGGCTGCGATCGGAGTATCTGTTCCCATCGAACCGAGAGCTTCAGCTCCGTTCTTTGCCATTGGAGTAATAATGATACGAAGTTCTTCTTCGGTATAACCAAATGCGCGCTGGCGCCGAACGACAGATGAATGCGGATAGATAATGTGTTCGCGAGCCGGAAGATCAGAGAGCTTTACAACTCCACCCTGCAACCACTTTCCGTAAGGAGCGGCATCGGCTAAAGAATCTTTAATCTCGTCATCTTCAATAATTCGCCCAGCCTCAATATCAACTAGGAACATCTTTCCTGGCTGCAAGCGACCCTTGCGAGCAATTCTCTCTGCAGGAAAATCAAGAACACCAGCCTCGGATGCAAGGACTACCAATCCGTCGTGTGTGACCCAGAAACGTGAAGGGCGAAGGCCGTTGCGATCTAGAACTGCGCCAACCTGATGGCCATCGGTAAATGTGACACATGCTGGGCCGTCCCACGGTTCCATAAGAGAAGAGTGGAAGGCGTAAAAATCGCGTCGCTTCTGTGACATCGTCGCGTGGTTCTCCCACGCTTCAGGAATCATCATCAAGACTGCGTGTGGGAGTGAGCGACCGCCTAGATAGAGCAATTCAAGGACTTCATCAAAGGATGCAGAGTCACTACCTGACATTTCTACAATTGGAAAGAGGCGTGAGATATCTCCTGGGATGAGATCACTTTCAAGGAGCGCTTCACGAGCACGCATCCAGTTGCGGTTGCCCTTCACTGTATTAATTTCACCATTGTGAGCGATGAATCGATACGGGTGAGCGAGTGGCCACGATGGAAAAGTATTAGTTGAAAAACGTGAGTGAACGAGAGCTAAGGGAGAAACAACTCTCTCATCACTGAGATCAGGGAAAAATTCTTCGAGTTGGCCAGTGGTGAGCATGCCCTTGTAGACAATTGTCTGTGAAGAAAATGATGGGAAGTAAATCTCACCAGCATGCTCTGCCTGCTTGCGCAATGCGAAAGCTAGGCGATCAAGGGCCATGCCACTTTCACCTGTGATGCTCTTAATAAAGAGCTGCTTAAAGATTGGCATGACAGATTGTGCAGTCTTTCCAACTGAGATCGGGTTGGTAGGCAGGTCGCGCCAACCGATGATGACAAGTCCTTCTTGAGCAGCGAGAGATTCAATAAGCGCTGTTGGGTCAAATCCTGGTTGGATAAATGCGATACCTGTTGCATAACTTCCTTCTGCAGGAAGATCAAAATTTGTGGCTGCGCGATAGAAAGCATCAGGTACGCGAATGAGTATTCCAGCACCATCTCCGCTATCTGGCTCTGCGCCAGCTGCACCGCGGTGATCAAGATTGCGAAGTGCCGTCAGTGCTTGAGCAACAATTTCATGAGTAGCAATTTTATTAAGAGTGGCAACCATTGCAACACCGCATGCATCATGCTCATTGGCAGGGTTGTATAACCCTTGCGCTGCTGGAAATGTTGATGGAAGTGCCATTGAAGAAGATCTCCTGTTGTCTATTACCGTTATCAAGCGACGGGACAACGCTGACCCTCGTAAAGGGTAGCAACTGCTAGCCGAGAGTGAAAGATCAAAATAGTGATCTACAGCAACTACCCCAGGTTGATATGGAGAAGACGTCCGATTCCAGCCGTCACTGCCATGCCGAAGGCTCCCCCAAGCATCACTCGAACTGTTGGTCCAAAGACATCCTTGCCAGCAGTCCTTGCACTCAATATTCCTGTGACAAGTAGTCCCACCAAGGTAAAGCCAACGATGCTCAAAGCAATTGTTCCCGGTGTTGGTGCAAAAGCTCCTGCAAATGGAATGAGCCCACCGACAGTAAAGCTAGCTGCGGAGGCAACCGCTGCCTGCATTGGGCGCGCTTTATTCTGTGGCGTCTGCCCAAGTTCATCACGCAAATGCGCTTCAAGTGGATCACGAGCATGCATCTGGCGCGCAACTTCTTGGGCAAGTTCTGGGGTGAGTCCTCGCTCAATATAAATCTGAGCAAGCTCCATCAATTCACCATCTGGATCAATAGCTAAGTGATCGATCTCCATCTGCTTATCAGATTCCTCAACATCGTTCTGTGATCGTACTGAAACATATTCACCAACGGCCATCGACATTGCACCCGCAACAATTGCTGCAACTCCTGCAGTAATGAGAAATGTATCTTTGCCCGGATTGGCAGCGGTAACACCGATCATCAAACTGGCAGTTGAAACTAAACCATCGTTTGCGCCAAGAACGGCCGCACGCAACCAACCTGCGCGATGGGCGCGGTGATGAACATTGCGTTGATAGACCGAATTAAGACTCATGGCCAGATCCTACCCGAGGCCTTTATGCTTTTGACGAATTCGTAAGAAGTAAGCCAGCGCTAGCGCCCCAACAGCGATACTCACCCACTCATTCTGGCGTAATCCGAAGAAGAGGTTAGCTGGATCGATTCGGATACTCTCAATGAAGAAGCGTCCAAGACAGTAACTAGTGATGTAGATCGCAAAAACTTGGCCCGGAAGGAACTTCTTACCAAGGAAAATTAAAATAATTGCAATGAGTGAACACCAGATTGCTTCATAGAGAAAGGTGGGATGAAAAGTTTCAAATGCTCTTAAGGCGGAGGGTCTTTTGGTGACTGGAACTTCTAGCGCCCACCACGCGTCTAGTGGTCTTCCAAATAGCTCAATGTTAAACCAATTTCCAAAACGCCCAATAGCCTGTGCAAAGAGAATCCCGGGAGCTAGCGCGTCGAGTAATACAAGAAAGTGCGGAAGGGTGACATCTGGTCGCGCACGCCCGACTCGTCGTAATCCAACATATGCACCAACTGCACCCAGAGAGATGGCGCCCCAAATACCAAGCCCACCTTTCCAGATTGCAAAGATATCTAGGAACGATCCAGCGCTACCGAAGAAATCGCCGGGTGATGAAAGAACGTGATAAATCCGGCCCCCAATGATTCCGAATGGCACTGCGAAAATTGCGACATCTGCGACAACTGAAGTCAGGTTTGGATCATGTGCACGCAGCCGTTTATCCCCTAGCCACACAGCAATTGCGATACCCGCAATGATGCAGAGGGCGTAAAAATGGAATGTAAATGGACCCACCTCAAATGATGAGTGAGGAGGTGAAGGAATATAGCGAGTAAGCATCTGAGTTCCTAAGTACAAGTTCCGAGGCACAGGGACTCAGAAATTATTTAGCTGCGGCCTCAACTGCAGCCTTAAATTCGTTGAGATCAAAGCCTGGTGATTGACGTTCCCACACCTTGCCGTTGATCAAAGTTGTGGGTGTTCCCTTAACTCCGTAGCGGTCCATTGATTCCGTTGCAGCGACAACATTTACGAGCTTCGATCTGTTAGTGACACAATCGGCAAAAGTGCTTGAAGTGATCCCAATCTTCTTACCAATTGTGATGAGATTCTCTGAGCTAAGAAATCCTGAGTTTTCAACTTGAGATTGAACGTCATAGAGAGCCTTATGGAAATCAAGGAACTTATCTTCACCCACTGCGCAATAGGCAGCATTCGATGCAGCGATAGATTCATCATCTTTGGTTCCGTTGCCAAGGAATGAGAGTGGGTGATAAGTTACTTGTGCCTTCTTCTCTGTAACCAATGAAGTCAAATAACCACCAATTGGATCCTCGAATAACTTACAGACCGGGCATTGAAAATCTTCGAATATATCAATTTTAATTGGAAGCCCTGCGTTGAAGACAATTCCATCACCTTCTGCAGGATCAACGGTAGCCGGCAACGTTCCGAGGGATTGAAAAGAATCAAGAGCGGTGAAGGCAGCGTCCTTCGCCTTGTTTTCGCTCAACAAGCTAAATCCAGCGCCAACAACTACAACAAGTGTCACCATTCCAATAACAAGCCAGCGAGTAAATGGATCTCCGCTTTGTGACTTGACTGAATTCTTCTTTGGCTTACTCATTCCTGGTCCTCACTTATGTGGTTAGTAGTTTCGGCCTTCTTCTCTAGCGAGAATTTTCCATAAGGGTACTTGAAGATGTAAAGACACATGCCCACGAATGCGAAATCACGCGCAATGTCTACTGCATAGGCGATGCGGGCTTCGGTTGCCTTTGATGGGTCAATGGCTCCTCCGCCCCCGAGACAGCCACAATCGATGAGCATCCCCCGCGCCCAGACCGAGGCGATCGCTCCAATAAACATCAGCATCAACAATCCGCTTGCAATAGCAGCGGGGCGAATAAAGATTCCAAGAATGAGGAAAATTGCTAGTGCAACTTCGAACCAGGGCAAAATATATCCAGCAAAGTGGGCAAGATCAGTGGGAAGAATTTTGTATGCCGCAGTGGCGTTAGCAGATGCGGCAGGATCGAAAGCCTTTAATCCACCGGCATAAAGTAGGAAGCCGCCGAAGCCAATTCTAAAAGCTGTTGTTATCCACTCTTGCTTTGCAATAAGAAAATTCTTCATCGACCCTCACGAACTCCTAAAGCCAACTCTTGCGCTAACTCTTTAACTGCGCGCAATCCCGCCGCCTCATCAGGTGCCTCAAGAAGAGCGTTGATAAAAGCTGAACCCACGATCACACCATCGGCATATGCTGCGACCGAGCGCGCTTGCTCACGATTTGATACTCCAAGTCCAACACTAATTGGTGTGTCGGTAGTCTTACGAACGCGCGCAACTAATTCTGAAGCCGATGAGGAAACGCTCGTTCTTGTTCCGGTCACACCCATCATGCTCGCGGCGTAAACAAAGCCACCGCATTCACTTGTCACAACCGGAAGTCTGGAGTCTGAGGTGCTTGGTGCGACGACATAGATTCGATTGATTTTTGAGGCATCTGTAGCAGCGATCCATCCTTCGGATTCCTCAACTGTGAGGTCTGGGGTGATTACTCCAGATCCGCCATGATCGGCTATTGCTTGTGCAAATTTATCTACGCCATATCGCTCAATTGGATTCCAATATGTCATCACGACCGCAGCTACACCATGATCATGTGCACACTGCAGTGATTCAAAAACTTCTTTCGCGCCAGTTCCTTGGCTTAGCGATTGCACTGCAGCTGCTTGAATAGTCGGACCATCCATGACGGGATCGCTATAGGGAAATCCGATTTCAATCGCATCGACACCACCTTCGGCAAAGGCTGCAATGACTTTCTTGCAACCTTCGTGACTAGGAAAGCCCGCAGGAATATAGGCAATCAGCGCTGCACGATTTTCACTCTTCGCCTTCGCCAAGACCCTATCGAGAGGGGTATCGAGTCCCATTTCTACAGTTCAATTCCAAAATACGCTGCAGCGGTTGCGACATCTTTATCTCCGCGACCAGATAAATTAATGAGAATTGTTGCGCTCGGTCCCAGCTCTTTACCCACTTGAAGTGCGCCAGCTAGTGCGTGTGCTGTCTCGATCGCTGGAATTATTCCTTCGGTGCGGCATAGAAGTGCAAATGCATCCATCGCTTGGGCATCAGTAATCGCTCGATACTGCGCGCGACCGATGTCATGGAGATAGGCATGCTCTGGTCCTACACCTGGATAATCAAGTCCTGCAGAGATTGAGTGTGATTCAACCGTTTGGCCATTTTCATCCTGCAAAACATATGAGCGAGTTCCGTGAAGAACTCCTGGAGTGCCTCCAGTAATTGTGGCTGCATGTCTGCCGGTACTTACTCCGTCTCCGCCAGCTTCAAGACCGATCAAGGCAACCTCAACATCGTCGATGAAGGGGTGGAAAATTCCAATGGCATTTGATCCACCACCTACACAGGCAAGTACCGCATCTGGAAGTTTGCCGGTTAATTCCAAAACTTGAGCTCGGGCTTCTACGCCAATAATGCGATGGAAATCGCGAACCATCGTTGGGAATGGGTGTGGTCCTGCAACAGTGCCCAATAAGTAATGTGTGGTCTCTACATTGGTTACCCAATCGCGCATCGCTTCATTGATTGCATCTTTGAGAGTGCGAGATCCGCTTGTCACTGGAACAACTTCTGCGCCGAGCAATTTCATTCGTGCCACGTTAAGAGATTGACGCTTTGTATCTTCTTCGCCCATGTAGACAACGCAATCAAGTCCCATCAGTGCTGCTGCTGTCGCTGAAGCAACTCCGTGTTGGCCAGCTCCAGTCTCTGCGATAATGCGCTTTTTTCCCATACGTTTTGTCAGAAGTGCTTGACCTAAAACGTTATTGATCTTATGCGAGCCGGTGTGATTGAGATCCTCACGCTTGAGAATAATGCGAGCACCGCCTGCATGTGCTGCAAAACGTGGTACCTCTGTGATGATGCTGGGGCGACCTGTGTATGT
>CANLFL010000033.1 GCA_947489825.1 Candidatus Nanopelagicaceae bacterium | reverse complement strand
GGTGAAATTTCGCGGTTACTCGATCTTCCAAAGAGCAGCACTAATTCACAATCACTCGCCGAGATCGTTGATCTCTTGTGGCAGACAGATGAACTTCGAGTTGAACGCCCTGAGCCACTTGATGAAGCAATGAACGCTCTCTATTACCTCGATGATTTGGCTCGCACAACAGTTCCTGAAGTACTCAATGAATTTGCCCACGAACTTAAGCGAATTGGCGTTGATCTACCTGTGACAGCTCGTCCATTAACTTTTGGTACATGGATCGGTGGCGATCGTGATGGAAATCCAAATATCACGCCTGAAATCACTAAGGCTGCTGTAGTACTCCAGGTTGCTCATGCCATCCGTACAACAATTGCATCGATGGACGAACTTCGTCAGATGCTCTCAGTCTCTACCCGCATCATTGGTGCAACTCCAGCTCTCTCTGCTTCAGTAGAAGAAGATCTCAAGCACATCCCTGAATTCGAGCCGCGTTTTCGCCGCCTTAATGTGCAAGAGCCATACCGCTTAAAGGCGACAGCTATCGTGCATCGACTTGTACTGACACGTGATCGCCACGCAAAGGGCACCCCACATGTTCCACATCGCGATTACAAAGATACATCTGAGCTTCTTGCAGATCTCACTCTGATGCGCGATTCACTCTTTGCTCATAATGGTGAATTAATCGCTACTGGGCTACTTGAGCGAACAATTCGCTCGATCGCTGCCTTTGGAATTACCCATGCCACCCTTGATATCCGTGAGCATTCTGATGCCCACCACAGTGCACTTTCTCAGATCATTAGCGGTAACTACGCGTCCCAAAGCCATGATGAGCGCTTTGAAACTCTCACTGCTTTGCTTGATGATTCGCAAGGACTTTCCACAGTATCTCTTAAAGATAATGATGCAAAGACTTTCAATACCTTTGTCGCTATCAATGAACTCATTGAAAACTTCGGTCCAGAGATTATCGAGACCTACATCGTCTCTATGACAAAAGGTGCTGATGACCTCATTGCATCAGCAGTCCTAGGAAAGTTAGCAGGACTTGTCGATATCAAGACTGGCGTTGCCAAGATTGGATTTGCTCCACTACTTGAAACCGTTGCTGAACTTCGTGCAGCTGGCGACATCCTTGAAAAGTTACTATCGAATCCAACGTATAGAAAAGTTGTTGCACTTCGTGGAGATGTACAAGAAGTAATGCTCGGATATTCAGATTCAAATAAAGATGCTGGAATCGCAACCAGCCAATGGGAAATTCACCGTGCACAGCGCAAGTTAAGAGATGTCGCAATGAAGCACGGCGTGCGTCTACGTCTCTTCCATGGTCGTGGTGGTTCTGTTGGTCGCGGTGGTGGCCCAACCTATGAAGCTCTCGTTGCTCTTCCTTGGGGATCAATCGATGGTGAAATTAAATTAACTGAACAAGGAGAAGTAATCAGCGATAAGTATTCACTTCCAGCTCTTGCTCGCGAGAACGTTGAACTGACACTTGCGGCCTCTCTTGAAGCAACGATTCTCAACCGTGCTCCACGACAGAGTGAAGAAGAGCTAACGCATTGGAATTCGTGTATGGATGTGATCTCAGATGCTGCCTTCGCACAATATCGCGCGCTGATCGATCATCCAGATCTTCCTGCTTACTTTTACGCCTCAACTCCTGTAGAACAACTTGGAAATCTCTTCCTGGGTTCTAGACCTTCACGTCGTCCGGATGCATCAACTGGACTTGGTTCACTGCGTGCAATTCCTTGGGTATTTGGCTGGACGCAATCACGTCAGATTGTTCCGGGATGGTTCGGCGTTGGATCAGGCCTTAAGGCTGCACGCGAAGCTGGCAAAAGCGATGTAATGACAGCAATGCTCAAAGATTGGCACTTCTTCCACACATTTGTGAGCAACGTTGAGATGACTCTTGCGAAGACAGATTTAAAGACAGCTCGTGGGTATGTAGAGACTCTTGTTCCACAAGAGTTACATCACTTCCTCGATGAGATCACTGCTGAATTCGAGCTTACGGTTGCGGAGATTTTGCTAGTTACCAAGAAGAGCGCGCTGCTCAGTGAACAACCAGTGCTTGCTCGTACTCTGCAGGTACGCGATGCGTATCTTTCACCAATCCATCTCTTGCAGATAAACCTCTTGCAGAGAGTGCGCGCCGAGGGTGCGACAGCAGATCCAGATTTGATTCGCGCGCTTTTGCTGACAATTAACGGTGTTGCGGCAGGCCTTCGTAATACCGGCTGATTGAGAGAGATAGTAAGATCTATAAGTGAAGACCTTTCAAGAAATTTACGAATACGAATTTACACGACGTAATTTTTTAATAGGTCTTGGATTCTTGGGGGTGAGTTCGGTATTACCGTCTCTTCCACGGGCATCAGCAGCTGGCGTTACAAAAACTTTCTACTCGATCGAAGAGCTACAACGAGCAATAGATAGTGCAAATATAGGTGACAGCTTAACTTTGGCCCCTGGCGTCTATACAGATGCCAAAATAATAATTGCTAGAAATGGCTTGACTATCTCTTCCCAAGGTGAGGGCAAGGTTATTTTTAATGGTTCAAGTCAGGTCATAATAGCTGCAGACAGTACGACTTTTACTGGTTTCCAATTTATTGAGGGAGATATACCAGGGATAGTAATTAAAGTTTCTGGAAGCCGGAATCAACTAGTTGCTCTAAACTTCTCTGGTTACTCCGCTGAAAAATATATAAATATAGAGGCGGGAAGCCAATACAATGATATTTCGTTCTGTAATTTTGAGAATAAACCAATAAGCGCCCCTATAGGTAATTTAGTTGGTGTCATCCCGCACGAAGATATTCCAGGGTTTCATCGGATCCGCTTCTGTTCTTTCAAGAATCTGCCAGGTCCGGGGGGAGATTACGGAAATGAGCCGATCCGACTTGGGGTTGGTGCTAAATCAGATTTCATTTCTAGAACAACCATCGAGAACTGTTACTGGGAGAATACTGGGTTAGGTGACTCTGAAAGTATCTCGGTTAAAAGTCGTGAAAATATCATTAGGAACTGTCTTTTTAAGAATAACAAGGAAGGCATGCTTGTCTTTCGAAATGGCAATGACAATTTAGCCTTCGGTAACATATTTATAAATTCTGGAGGCATTCGAGTCAAAGAAGCTAGCAATATCTACTGCTTTAATAATTACTTTGAGAACTCAGGATTTGGCGATAGAGATGGTTCTGTCATCTTTGACTATATCCCGGGTAATTTGCAAAATATTAACTTCCTATTTAACACATTTATAAATTCTGCACCGATTTCTCTCGGTGGAAAGGGTGCGGTTCGCAACAGGTGGTCAAATAATATATTTAGCAACAAAACTGGGTTAATTCTTCAAGATCTTAATGATGGGACTAAGTGGCTGGGAAATATTTATCAAGGTTCACTCGGAGTAACGTCATTCTCTGGAATGAAGATAGGATCTTTAAAATTCGCAAAAAAACTTAATGATTTCTATAGACCTACAATTAACAGTGCCTCACGTTCGGCATCGATTACTGGCTTCACATTGCCTCTCATGTACTCAGGATTAGCACCAGCAAATCCTCTAAGTCGAGATCTCTTTAATACTCTACGACCACAAAAAAAGACTCTGTGGGATGTGGGTGCTATGCAATACTTAAAGGTTCCAGCAAAAACTATTCTGTTATCATCTGAGGCAGCGGGCCCTCGGTATTTGATACCCACCAGGTAGTTAAGAGTGAAACTTTCCCTGCGTTAACTCGAGCCCTTGCTCAATGAGAAATTCCACAACATCTGCACCGCGCTCGATGAACTCGTCGAGATCTTTCTTCTCTTCTTTACTGAATTGCTTCAAGACAAAATCTGCTGGATCTTGCTGACCCATAGGGCGACCGATACCTAGACGCACGCGGTAATAATCTGGAGTATCGAAGGCTGATGTCATTGATTTCAATCCATTGTGGCCATTATCGCCGCCGCCTAATTTGCTGCGGATAACTGCGTAACCAATATCTAATTCGTCGTGAAGAACAATAATGTTTGCGGGCTCGATAGAGTAAAAGTTAGCCAACGCTTTAATCGGTCCACCGCTCTCGTTCATATAGCTATGTGATTTAGCGAGAATGATTTGGTGGGCATCGATACCAACGCCTAACTTGTAGGCGGCAATATGTGTGCGGGATTTATGACTTGCTAGCTTGATGGAGTGGCGTTTAACAAGGTGGTCAATCACCATCTGACCCACATTGTGACGGGTGGCAGCATATTGATCGCCTGGATTACCAAGGCCTGCTACCAACCACGTCATAATGAGAAAGGGTACGGGTTAAGCGTCCTTCTTTTCAGCATCTGCTGCAGGTGCCGCAACATCTGTTACAGCAGCAACAACTGGAGCCTCTTCAATTGCAGCAGTTGAGCGCTCTGACAAGTGAACGATGATCATCTTTGGATCGCTAACAAGTGTTGTACCTGCAGGAAGTGCGATATCTGATGCGTATCTAAAGGTTCCAGCTGTCATTCCTTCAATATCAAGTGTGAAGAACTTAGGAATAGATGTTGCTTCAGCTTCAACTTCGAGTGTGTGGTTGACGTGCTCGAGGATTCCATCTGGATCGTGCTTTCCTTCTGTGTGAACAGGAACAGCAACAGTTACCTTCTCGCCACGACGTACAAGTACGAGGTCGATGTGCTCGAGGATCTGCTTGAGTGGATGGCGAACTATTGACTTAGGAAGTGTGAGTTCGACCTTTCCATCAATATCAATGTTAAGAAGAACGTTTGACTCTTTAAGAGCAACTCCAAGTTCTTTTGCTGGCAATGTGATGTGAAGTGGCTTCTCACCGTGGCCGTAGATAACTGCTGGGACAAGTCCTGCAACGCGTGCACGACGTGACGCACCCTTACCGAATTCGGTACGTGTGGTTCCCTTGATTGATAACTCTGCCATTGTGATACTCCCTTAACACTGTAGATACTTCACTTGCATTTCTTGAAGTGATTGCATGAAGTTCCAGCAGGAGTTGATCCCTACGCCGTCGATCACGGATAAATTTCACCCTCGCCGGAACGAGGCAAAGAATAGCCTGAGTTAGCTGTGGCCGTCAAAAAGGCTTGTAACTGAGCCATCTTCGAAGACTTCGCGGATCGCGCGGCCTAGAAGTGGAGCGATTGTGAGCACAGTGAGCTTGTCGAAGTGCTTGTCATCTGCAATCGGCAATGAGTTGGTGACAACGATCTCAACTGCGCGGCACTCCTTGAGTCGCTCCACTGCTGGGCCTGAAAAGACTGCGTGGGTGGCTGCGACGATGACATCTTTCGCCCCGCCTTCAAAGAGTGCGTCAACTGCCTTTGTGATGGTGCCTGCGGTATCGATCATGTCATCGATAACAACGCATGTGCGACCCGTAACATCACCAACGACGCGACCTACAACTGCTTCGTTAGGAACAAGCGGGTCACGTGTTTTATGAATAAATGCGATCGGACATCCGCCGAGAAGTTCTGACCAGCGTTCTGCGACGCGTACGCGACCTGAGTCTGGGGAAACGATTGTGAGCATTGAACGATCAACTTTGCTGCCGACGTAATTTGCGAGCATCGGTAGAGCAAAGAGATGATCCACTGGACCATCGAAGAAGCCTTGAATTTGTGACGTGTGTAGATCAACAACCATTAGACGATCAGCACCTGCTGCCTTGTAGAGATCCGCCATCAAGCGAGCTGAGATTGGCTCACGTCCACGGTGCTTCTTATCTTGACGCGCATATCCGTAGAATGGTGCAACAACTGTGATGCGCTTTGCTGATGCGCGCTTAAGAGCATCGACCATGATGAGTTGTTCCATGATCTGCTTATTAACTGGAGCGGCGTGAGATTGAATAACAAATGCGTCACAGCCACGAACTGATTCTTCAAAACGAACAAAGATTTCACCATTTGCAAAGTCATATGCTGATGTTGGTGTGATCGGAATACCTAGCTCTGTTGCGACTGCTTCTGCGAGCTCTGGATATCCACGTCCTGAAAAGATGCGCAATTTTTTCTCGGAAGTTAATCTGATTTCGCTCAAAGGAGTTATCCCTTCTTCTCATCATGACGCGAGGCTGCGTCTGCTGATTTCGTGCCGGATCGCTTGCGCAGGACCCAACCTAATACATTTCTCTGCTTTGCTCTACCAACCCCGATTGCTCCGGGTGGCACATCCTCGGTGATCACAGAACCAGCGGCTGTGTAGGCGCCATCTCCTATTGTGACTGGGGCTACCAACATCGAATCGCTACCGATGCGGACATGATCGCCCACTGTGGTGTGGTGCTTTTCTACGCCATCGTAATTTACAAAGATAGTTGCGGCGCCGATATTTGTACCTTCACCGATTGTTGCATCCCCCACGTATGAAAGATGTGGAACTTTTGAGCCTTCACCAACTACTGCATTCTTCATCTCAACAAATGCACCAGCTTTAGTGGATGCACCAAGATCAGTTCCTGGTCGTAAATATGTAAATGGTCCAACCTGCGCATCTCTACCAATAATTGCGCCTATGCAATGAGATTCAATGATGTGAGCTCCTGATGCGACTGTGCAATCGAGCAAGGTGGTGCGAGGTCCAATAACGGCGCCACTTGCTACCGTAGTATTTCCAGCAATCCATGTGCCTGGTAGTAAGGTCACATCACTTGCAACCTGTGCTGTCGAATCAACCCATGTTGTCAGTGGATCAACAATTGTCACACCTGACTTCATTAAATCTTCATTAATAAGATCGCGGAGCAGCGCGGCACTTTCTGCCAACTGGCTACGATCATTGACGCCAAGAATTTCGATGAAGTCTTCAATAAGGACTGCGGCAATTGAGCCACCTTCGTTACCTAAGATTTCAAGAACATCGGTCAGATAGAGCTCGCCCTGTGAATTATCTTTCTTTAGCTTTCCAATCGCCCCAGCAAGCTTTGCACCATCAAATGCGTAGACGCCAGAGTTGACTTCATAGATTGCCTTTTCGTTATCAGTGGCATCGCGCTCTTCAACGATTCGCAGTAGGGATCCATCTGCACTTCGCACAATGCGGCCATAGCCTGTTGGATCTGGATGCTCTGCCGTCATGACGGATGCGGTAAACCCACCCTTATGATGAACATCTAAAAGTGCTGCTAGTGACTGACTTGAAAGCATTGGAGTATCACCGGCAAGAACAAGAACTGTGCCGCTCACTTTAATGTCTGCGAGCGCAAGTTGTGTTGCATGTCCTGTGCCGCCGCGGTGCTCTTGAAAGACTGTGGTGGCTTTAGGCGCGATCAGCTTGACGTGATCTTCTACGAGTTCGCGACCTGCACCGACAACAATGCGTACATTCTTCGCGCTTAATCCATCAACTGCGTGGAGAACATGTCCAAGAAGTGTGCGACCTGAAATCGAATGAAGAACCTTAGGTAGTGAAGATTTCATTCGCGTGCCTTCTCCAGCGGCGAGAACAACCACTGTTTCTAGGCTCATATGTGAAGTGTAACTTGCTCCGCCACCAGGTATCGATCCTGGACCCTGGGCTTCAAAGGCCCATGTGCTAGCCACTACACAATGGCGGAACCCGTATTCTCCCTCATCTCACAGGGTGCTGGCGACCAGAAGGCGCACAAGCGTTAGAGAATTTTGGCGCCGTGCACAGGTCCAAAGGCTCGAGTAACGCTGCCTACTACTCCACTTGAGGTCAGAGCAACGGCGAGATCTAATCCCGCCTCTTCATCTGTAACGAGGAATGCAACGGTAGGACCTGAGCCAGAGACGATTGCACCAAGTGCGCCATATTCCTGGCCCACATCAAGGACCAGTGATAACGCAGGGCGCAATGTGCACGCTGCGCTCTGTAGATCATTGCTCAGTGATGCGCCGACTGCTTTCGAATCGCCTGCAAGAAGTGCTTGCATGAGTTGATCGCT
>CANLFL010000032.1 GCA_947489825.1 Candidatus Nanopelagicaceae bacterium | reverse complement strand
GATTTAGCCCGTCGTGTCATTACAGCACTTCGCGCAGGTGAAGTTGCCGTTATTCCTGGCTTGCCGCAGGTCGATACAGTCAAGGTTATTGATGGCGATGGATATGTGACTTCAACCCCAGATCGCGCACCACTTCGTCGCGTACAGACACCACAAGGTTTTGCTTATGATCTTTTAAAGAGAGCTCACCAGAGTAAATCTGATGCAACAGATGATGCTGCTCTGGTTGAACACCTGGGCGTACGCGTTAAAGTCATTGCAGGTGAAGAGCGTGCCATCAAGATCACAACTCCATCTGATTTAGCAATAGCTCTGCAATTCCTCGGTAACACTCATGACTTCTCAACCGGTGTTGGTGTTGATTCACATGCCTTTGCTGATGGTCGCCCACTTCACTTAGCTGGTCTTTTCTGGCCTGATGAAATCGGCGTAGAAGGACATTCAGATGGTGACGTTGCAGCGCATGCAATCTGCGACGCACTCTTTGCCGCTTCTAATCTCGGTGATCTTGGCAGCAACTTTGGAACATTGCGTCCAGAATATGCCGGTGCAAGTGGCGCACAGTTACTGCAAGAGACAGCTCGTCTTGTGCATGCTGCTGGATATTCGATCTCACATGTCTCAGTGCAGATCATCGGCAATCGTCCAAAGATTGGCGCACGACGAGTTGAGGCAATCGCGGCACTTTCTGCAGCCCTTGGCGGTGCCGATGTTGCACTTCTTGCAACGACAACCGATGGACTTGGCCTTACAGGTGAAGGCAAAGGCATCGCGGCCATTGCTTCTGTGTTGATTACCAAGAATTAATCCGTTTTTTCACAAGGTAGACTTAGCTCATGAGTTCGCTATCGTTATATGACACCCTCACGCGAACCACTTCTCCCTTTCTTCCACTTAAGGCTGGTGAAGTGGGGATCTATCTCTGCGGCGCCACCGTGCAGGCTCCTCCTCATATTGGCCATGTTCGCTCTGGAGTGAACTTCGATATTTTGCGACGCTGGCTCACCGAGAGTGGTTATAACGTCACTTTTATTCGCAACGTGACAGATATTGATGACAAGATTTTGCATAAGGCAGTCCACGAAGAGATGCCGTGGTGGGCAGTTGCCATGAAATACGAGCGCGAATTTAGCAATGCCTACGCAGCCCTCAATGTCCTGCCTCCTACCTACGAGCCACGTGCAACGGGGCATGTGACTCAGATGATCGCATTGATGGAGATCTTGATTAAACGAGGGGCTGCATATGCTTCTGGCAATGGTGATGTCTATCTTGAAGTTCGCAAGTTAAAGTCTTATCTCACCTTGTCGCGACAGAACGTTGATGATCTACAGAGCACAGCCGATACTGATGAAACATTTAAGAGAGATCCGCGTGACTTTGCGTTATGGAAAGCTGCAAAGGCTGGAGATCCATCATGGCCAACTCCGTGGGGTCCAGGACGTCCTGGATGGCATCTTGAATGCTCTGCAATGGCACATGCCTATCTTGGTGAAAGTTTTGATATTCACGGTGGTGGACTTGATTTAATTTTCCCTCATCACGAGAACGAGATTGCACAATCTGAAGCAGCAGGTTATGGATTTGCAAAGCGTTGGTTACATAATGCGTGGGTTACAGCTTCCGGTGAGAAGATGAGTAAGTCACTGGGTAATTCGCTGCAAGTGCAAGAGCTATTAAAGAGTGTTCGCGGTATTGAACTTCGCTGGTATCTCGGTGGTGCGCACTACAGATCAATGCTTGAGTTTTCACATGAAGCACTCGCCGAATCAGCAATTGCATTTGGGCGAATCGAATCATTCTTGAATCGTTCTGTTGAAATACTTGGTGTTCTACCTACTCCTGTTATCAGCGATGGCTTTGCCGCTGCGATGAATGATGATTTAGCTGTCCCACAAGCACTTGCGGGGATCTCAGAGTCGCTTCGCCTTGGAAATATCGCAATTACTGCAGGAGATAAGAGCGGTATCGCACAATCGGCCAACGAGATTCGCGGAGCACTTGAGATTCTTGGATGCGATCCATTTGATAGCGCTTTTGCAGCAGGAGGATCTGAGGATCTCACGACAGCTCTAGATGGAACTATTAAGTTAGCCTTAGAACAGCGCGAGGCCGCACGATTGCGTAAAGATTTCGCTGCAGCCGATACGATTCGCGATGGCTTGATAGCACTGGGAATTACTATTGAAGATAGCGCACAAGGGCCACGATGGTCGATCACACGAAGTGAGAGTAAATAAATGGCCGGTAATTCAAAACCACGTGGCGCAGTGCGCGGATCTAAGAAGGGTCCTTCAACAGGATCTGGCGGAAATAATAAGCGTCGCCTTGAAGGTAAAGGTCCAACACCAAAGGCTGAAGACCGTCCTTATCACGCAGCTGCAAAGCGCAAGAAAGCTGCTGAAAAGAAAGATGGAAAGCGCACTGGAACTTCGTCCCCTCGTGCCGGCACGGCACCTCGTGCAGGTGCATCACCTCGTGGACGTAGTGAGAAGCCAAAGGGCGAGATTGTCTCTGGTCGTAACGCAGTTCTTGAAGCACTTCGCGAAAATGTACCTGCGACAGAGCTCATCGTTGCGCGCAGCATTGATGTAGATGATCGCGTTGCTGAATCTCTTAAGTTAGCGCTACATCATGGACTTAACATCCGCGAAGTACACCGTGCTGAGATCGAAAACATTAACGCTAATAGCCAAGGAATTATTCTGGCAATTAAGCCTTATCAATATTCAAGTTTCCAAGAGATTGCAGAGCAAGCAAATCATCCAATGATGATCATTGCACTCGATGGTGTGACAGATCCACGTAACCTTGGCGCAATAGTTCGAAGCGCATCAGCCTTTGGCGCTGCAGGTGTTGTGATGACTGAGCGTCGGGCTGCTGCAATGACTGCGGCTGCGTGGAAATCTTCCGCTGGAGCAGCTGCACGCCTTCGTGTTGCACAGGTAACAAATCTTGCTCGCACCATTGAAGATGCTCAAAAATTAGGTTGTTTTGTAGTCGGACTTGATGGCGAAGCAGATGTCACTTTGAGTGAGATGAAAGTTGCTAAGGAGCACCTCATGATCGTTGTCGGAAGCGAAGGTAAAGGACTTTCACGTCTTGTGCGTGAAAAGTGCGACCTCGTAGTCTCTATTCCAATTATGGCTAGTACGGAATCTCTCAACGCAAGCGTTGCAACATCTATTGCAATGTTTTGGGTAGATGAGCAGCGCCGTAAGAAGTAGGTATGGGAAGAGATGATCTATAACCGTTTAGTTGTCTGCGGTGATTCCTATAGCGAGGGAATGACTGATGAGAAAGTCGATGGCCACTATCGTGGTTGGGCAGATCGTATTGCTGATGGATTGGCTAAAAAGTCACCAACATTTACCTATGCAAATTTAGCTGTTCGCGGAAAATTATTACCTCAAGTAATTGCAGATCAAATTCCGATTGCACTTACCTATGTCACTGGCCCCGAAACGCTCATCTCTTTCCATGCCGGTGCAAATGATGCCCTTCGCCCCGGATTTGATCAGGCGTTAGCTAAGGAGCGCTATCAAAGTGCAGTGCGAACCTTGGCGGCTAGTGGTGGCACTATTATGTTATTTACCGTCCTTGAAGATACTGGGAACTCAGGTCGAGGATCTAAACTCTGGCAAGAGCGATTCGGAACCTTTAATAAGGGAGTTCGCGAAGTGGCTGCTGAGGTCGGTGCAATCATTATGGATGCAAATAGTGAACGCTTCTTTAGCGATAAGCGGTTTTTAGCATTTGATCGGCTGCACTTAAATACATTGGGACATAGTCGATGTGCAGATGCGATTTTAGAGAAACTCGGATATGAATTCGATGCAGGCTGGCGAACACCTTTGCCGCCAGCTAAACCAACGTCGTGGATAAAAGAACGCGCGATAGGTTTCTTGTGGTTCTTTACATTTGCACTGCCCTGGGTTATCCGTCGCCTACGTGGTCGTTCATCAGGGGATGGGCGAGTAGGTAAGTATCTAACGCCCATTTCATGGCCACAACGATGAAATTCTCTCTCAGTGCGTTCGTACGTAACCTTGCGTTCACTCAAACCTTAAACACTAGTAGTGTGGCCAAGATGCAGAACTTAACCGATCGTGAGATTAGCTGGCTTGCATTCAATCAGCGCGTATTGGAACTAGCTGAGGATAAGTCTCTTCCTTTACTGGAACGAGTTCGCTTTCTTACAATCTTTTCATCAAATCTTGATGAGTTTTATATGGTCCGCGTTGCATCAGTCCTGCGTAAGATCGAAAACAACATCTCGACAGTTAACTCAGCTGGGTATGCCCCGCAAGAGCTGCTCGCAGAGATCTCTCGCATCGCTAAAGATTTAGTCGCTCACCAATATCGTATCTTTGAACAGGATCTTCGCCCTGCTCTTGCGCACGAGGGTATAGAGCTCATCACCTGGAAAGATTTGAAATCTGACGAGAAGTCACATCTGCAGGAGCTCTTTAAGAGTCGAATCTTTCCAGTACTTACCCCATTAGCTGTTGATCCATCACACCCGTTCCCATATATCTCCGGGCTATCCCTTAACTTGGGCGTTCGAGTAATTAGCCCTGACACTAAAGAGAAATTCTTTGCGCGAGTAAAAGTTCCACCAATTTTGAGTCGCTTGATTCCAACAACTGAGAACTCAACACGATTTATTCCTCTTGAAGATCTCATCGCCGAAAATCTAGGCCAACTCTTCCCTGGCATGGAAATTGTCGGTCACCTCACATTCCGAGTGACACGAAATCAGGATCTGGAAATCGATGAAGATGATTCAGAAGATCTTTTAACCAGCCTAGAACAAGAGCTCTTACTTCGACGCTTTGGCCCACCAGTGCGACTTGAAGTAGAAGAAGGTGTAAACCAAGAGCTACTTGAAATGCTTATGGAAGAGCTAGAAATTGATCCACTCAACGTGTTTCGTGCTGGCCACCCTGTGAACTTGCAAGATTTAGGGAAGATCGCGGATCTGAGTATTGCATCGCTGCACTACCCACCTTTCTCTTCCAAGACTCCTCGAGTGCTCGCTGGCATTGATGAAGAGGATCATGACGTTTACTTCTCCGCGCTGCGCCAAGGCGAGATTTTGCTTCACCATCCGTACGACTCATTTACCAACTCTGTAGTGGAATTTCTCAATCATGCAGCTACAGACCCTAAAGTCTTAGCGATTAAGCAAACGCTCTATCGCACTTCTGGTGATTCACCCATCATTGCTGCACTCATCGAAGCAGCCGAAGCTGGCAAACAGGTCCTAGCAGTAATTGAAATCCGTGCACGCTTTGATGAGCAGGCGAATGTGCGTTGGGCTAGAAAACTTGAAGCAGCAGGAGTACACGTCGTCTATGGGCTTATGGGTCTTAAGACACATGCCAAACTCTCGCTCGTAGTTCGAGACGAGCAGAGTGGTATTCATCGCTATGCCCACATAGGTACAGGAAATTACAATCCAAAGACGGCTCGCATTTACGAGGATCTTGGAATTCTTAGCTCGGACGAAGTACTCACAGAAGATCTCACGAAACTCTTCAATCAGCTCTCTGGTTTTGCGCCACAATCTGCATATTCGCGTTTGCTAGTCGCACCAAGAACACTACGCTCCGGTTTACTTGAGAAAATTGATCGCGAAATCGTTCATGCACGTGCAGGTAAACCAGCGCATATACGACTCAAGCTCAATTCAATTTTAGATGAAGAGTTTTGTGCAAAGTTCTACGAAGCATCGCAAGCAGGTGTAAAGATTGAGCTCTTAGTCCGCGGAATCTGCTCAGTTCAAGCTGGCGTTGAAGGATTCTCTGAGAATATAACTGCTCGCTCAGTATTAGGGCGTTTCCTCGAGCACTCACGCGTTTTCTACTTCCTCAACGATGGAGATCCTGAGTACTGGATCGGATCAGCGGATTTAATGCATCGAAATCTTGACCGCAGAGTCGAATGTCTCGTTCGAATCTTTGACCCCGCCCATGTCGCACAACTCGAAGAGATTTTAAATATTGGTATGTCAGATCAGACTCAGAGTTGGCGTCTAACTGGCCAACGCTGGACGCGCCAAGCAATCGCTGAAGACGGTACGCGCCTCATTGATGCACATTCATATCACCTTAATAAAAATCTGAAAGGCAGTTAATGACTACAGCCGATCGTATCGATGGCGCAGGAGCAGTACTTTGGCAGTCCGTCGACGGTGGAGAGATTCGTATTGCAATCATTCATCGTCCAAAGTATGACGATTGGTCGCTTCCTAAGGGAAAAGTTGATCCAGGTGAGAGCCATATTCAAGCGGCTTACCGCGAAGTTCTTGAAGAGACAGGCGTCAAAGCAATTTTTGGACCAGAGGTCGGCACTGTCGATTACGAAGTCGATGGAATTACAAAAGAAGTTCGCTATTGGTTAGCACAAGCATCTGTCTATAACGCAGCTACTCCCAATCCAGAAGAAGTTGATCAGATTGAATGGTTATCGATTACAGATACGATTGCAAAGCTAAGCAATAGTGATGATCGAGAGATTGTTCGTATCGCCGAAGAATTCGGTTTTGGATCAACGGCTCTGATCTTGTTACGCCACGCAAAAGCGCTTAAGCGTGAACTCTGGGATGGCGATGATGGCGATCGTCCACTGGAGCATGTGGGACAGATTCAGGCAGCACGTATGCCAGCAATCTATGCCCCATACGCAATTGAAAGAATTTATAGCTCAGATGCAATACGTTGCATCCAGAGTATTGAGGTGATGGCGGCTGAATATGGAATTACACCCATCTTCGCCTCAGAGATCAGCGAATTTGGATTTGAAAAAAATAGCGAAAAATCACTTGATTACGCACTCCACGTGATGAATGAAAATAAGACCTCAGTAATGTGTAGCCACAATCCAGTTTTGCCTAAGCTGGTCAAGAAGTTAATTGGTAAGAAGAATTTCAAACGAATCTCGGCTGAGTTAAAGCCAGGAGATTCATTTGTCTTACATCATCGCAACGGTGAAGTTATCGCCGTTGATTGGACCCCAGCACCTAAGTCTGAGAAGAGCGAATAAAGCTTACTTTTCCATCCAATCAAGCCACTTGAGAACAATTCCTTCGCGCAGCGCCCAGGGACAAATCTCTACCTCTTCGATCTTAAGATGGCTCATCACTGCCTCAGCAACGATTGCACCTGCAAGCAACTGCTTAGCTCTGCTTGCTGAAACTCCTGGAAGGTTAGAGCGTTGTGAGTTATTCAATTCTTTAAGCTTTTCGATCGCGGACACGAGTGCACTGTGTTCAAGAGTTTTAGCGCTGTCGCTATACCAATGATCTGTGAGTCGGGCCAACGTTCTAAAAGTCTTACTTGTTGCGACGATGCGATCTGCTTGATGAAGAAGGAGCTCACCAGTGACGGATTGAGAAATTTTCTCTCGCGAGAATTGCGTCAATGCCTTTATGCTCTTACTCGTATATGGATCACCCGTTAAAAATTCTCGAGTCATTCTGCCCGCACCGATAGGTAATGAGAGAGTGCTACTTGCAGATTCATCGTTACCGACAGCCATCTCAAGTGAACCGCCACCGATATCTAGAACAAGAAGTCGGCCCGCAGACCAACCAAGCCAGCGACGAGCAGCAAGAAATGTGATTTGCGCTTCCTCAACACCTGAAAGAATCTGCAACTCAATCTCATGTGTCTTCTGCAACTTCTCAATGATTTCATTTCCGTTGGTAGCTTCACGAATTGCAGAGGTGGCAAATGCGAGGATCTCTTCACACTGGAACTCATCGGCATGATTGAGTACTTCAGTAATTGCGTGGTTAAGTAGGTCAAAGCCTTCATCTGTAATGTGATTTTCTTTATCTAAATACTCGGTCAGCCGGAGCTCAAATTTTTGGCTCGATGCTGGCGTTGGGCGGGCTCCAGGGTGGGCATCTACGACTTGAAGATGGATC
>CANLFL010000031.1 GCA_947489825.1 Candidatus Nanopelagicaceae bacterium | reverse complement strand
GATGTTGTTGTCACTAACCACACCTTGCTTGCTATTGAAATTGTCGATTCACATCCCATTTTGCCAGAACGCGACGCTGTGATTTTGGATGAGGCGCACGAATTTATGGATCGCACGACACAAGCGGTGACAGAAGAACTCACATCAGGTCGCGTGCAACGTGCTGCTGCTATGGCGCGCAAACATATGCCGGGCAAGCTCAGCGATGCATTTACAAAGGCGGCCGATGATTTCCATGATGCAATGGCTGATTACGGCGATAGCGTCAAAGGTGATTTTGCAGCCCTGGGTCGACTAGAAGAGATTCCAAGCATTTTAGAAGCCCCCGTGCGCAAGGTTCGTGAAGCAGGGGCGGCAATTACTGATGCCTTGCGTGCAGATGAAGAGATTATCGATCCAGATGGGATCGCAGAGCGCGCCCGCGTAAAAGGTGCCATTACAGAGATCACCACAACTGTCGGCAAGATAATGAAGATGGGCTCATCGCATGTGCTCTGGTATGAACCCACCTTCTCATCCCTGTATTTAGCACCGCTTTCGGTCTCAGAAGTCTTGCGCGAAAATTTGCTAACCAAGACTCCTGTTATTGCAACATCTGCCACTCTTACTGTCGGCAGTGGCTTTGATGCGATGGCTCGCTCACTTGGTTTCCTTTCTCCTGGTGTGACTACTGAGGATGAGAGCGATGACGAAGAATCAGATATCGATCCCTCTAATTTTCAAACTCTAGATGTGGGTTCCCCCTTTGATTTTGCAGCACAAGGTGTCCTCTATCTTCCGAAGCATCTTCCTGAACCAGGACGAGATGGTCCGAGCAAAGAAGTTCTGACAGAACTTGGTGAACTTATTGATGCAGCAGGAGGTCGCACATTGGCTCTCTTTAGTTCATGGCGCGGAGTCGAAGCAGCTGATGCCCACCTACGTGATGTCTTAAAAGAACTTCCGATCACGATCATTACGCAAAAGCGTGGCGATGTTGTGGGTCCTTTGGTGGAACGTTTTGCTAAAGATGAAACATCCATCTTGCTCGGAACAATGTCGCTCTGGCAGGGCGTAGATGTTCCCGGAAACTCATGCATCTTGGTTGCTATCGATCGCATTCCATTTCCACGCCCCGATGAACCGGTCATGGCTGCGCGTTCATCACAGGCAGATGCTGCAGGCGGTAGCGGATTTATGCAGGTATCGATGCCACGAGCGGCGCTTTTACTCGCTCAGGGCACCGGGCGTCTGATTCGTAGCGTTGATGATCGCGGAGTTGTAGCAATCCTTGACTCACGCATTGTCACTAAGCGGTACGGAAGTGTGCTTCTTAATTCCATGCCGCCGCTATGGCGAACATCAGATAAAAGTGTGGTGCGCGACTCACTTCGCCGCTTGAGCCAGGGGATATTAGATTAAGTTCTGCACCTGCCCAGACTTTGTTGTAGCCTCAAACTCGTAAATAGTTCAGTTGAGAGGGGAGTGGCCAGGAAATGCCAAAGATAAGTGCACCTACCCTGGTTGAACAACGCGCGTGGCGACGTTCACAGTTGTTAGATGCAGCCTCAGCTATCGCCCTGGAAAACGGCCCGACATCAATTACCGTCTCATTAGTTGCTGCGCGAGCTGGATTATCGCGAACATCTTTCTATGACTATTTTTCCAGCAGCAGTGAGATCGTCGCCGAACTCATTACAGATGAACTCAACTCCTTCACTCATTATTTAAATGAAAAAGTGGCGGCAGTCAGCGCCCCAGAGGAGGCAATCACAGCGTGGATCGAGGGCTCACTGGAATACGTTGCAGATGGTCGCCACCTACTTGCTAGGGCGTTGAGCACGATCGAACTTTCAGTTGAGCGATCAAGCCAGATTGGCATCGCACATAGAAAAATGCTGGCACCACTTTCTACACCTCTGAGCCAATTAGGTATCCGAGATGTACGACAAGCGCTAGCGCTGATTCATGCTACGACAGAGAGTGCAACGCGCAGAATCGAAGCAGGGATGGATTCTGCGAGTGAGATTGAATCTACTCGCATCTTCATCATCGCCGGCTTACGGGCGCTACGGCGCTAACGTTTCTACTTTACCGGAATCGAAATATTGCGCACGAGTGGTTTCCACATATCGAGCTTACCCGCAGCCGTTGCAGTTACTACACATGAACCTTTTTTAATCCCCTTAAGAACGCCCTTACTCACTTGGCAATTCTTGCTTGAAGTTTTATAGAGAACCTTTTCGCCAAATGTGCTCTCGGCTGGAAGTGTAAGTATTTTGCCTACCTTGACCGATGTTGCGATCGTTGCGATCGACTGCTCACCTAAGCCCACATAGAACGGATAATTAGCAGGGGTTGGTGCAAAGGTTGCGCTTCCAGAAGTTTTAACATCGATGGCACAGATGCCGCTTCCCTTGAGCGCTGTCAGGACTCCTGCCGAATATGTGCAATCGGCAGTTGATGAAGTTACTTCAGCAGTTAAGCCTGACTGAGTAGTCACAGCAATCTGTACCGACTTTCTATATGAAATATTTGAGGGCACATTCTTTGTGAGAGCTTGCCCATCGGCGGTCACAGTGAAGACATCTGAGGCTAGTGCCGGTGCTGCCGTACCTGCTGCAAAGGTCATTGGAAGAAACTTATCTTCACTCACATCTACAGGAGCCAGATGATCAACCCTAAAGAAGAGCCCACAAGTGACCTTTGAACAATCAGCGCTACCAGAACGTCCAGTGATGATAACTGTTGGCTTGATTGTTATTCCTGAGGTTGATTTTACGGTTCCGGGAGCACCTGAATCTGAGACCCAGACCTGCACTGTGTCGCTACAGACTGTGGGACGCGCTCCTGCAACAGGTTCATTGCATTGCTGAATATAGAGACCCTTGCCTGCAGGAAACTTAGAGAAGCCGCCATTGATGGTTGCCCCTGCTGGATTTAGATTGGTAAGCGGAGCACTTGCAAAAGCGAAAGTTTCTGCCTGCGCACTCGGTGCGGTAGCAAATCCAAAGAGTAAAGCTGTAATTGTGATCATAACTGCTGTTGGACTGAGATTTTTTTTCATTGCTCTCTTCATTCTTAGGTTGAGGTTTATTTGGAAATCGTTACTGGTATAAAAAGATCATGGGTGCGATCAGTTGATCGCAGATGGTCGGCTCGCACTGTTATCGCACATGAGACTTTGCGACAATCAACTTTTCCGATAAGGCGGGAAACTTTTACACTGTGTTTAAATCTTCCGCCTGGCAAATATTCATCGGTAAGGCCCACTGCATAGGGTGGTGGATTAGAGGAGATCCAGTACGAGGCTTCGCCCATCCCTGCCTTATTGACCCCACCACCGCAAGGAGTGGGAGCTTTACCTTTAGCGGGCATAACGCAGAACGCGAGATAGATCCCAACTGTTTCATCAAAACCTTTTCCCGTCACGGTGACCATGGATCCCGCACGAGCAGAGGCTTTATCTACCGAGAGAACTTGTCCTTGGGATCCCTTGCTATTTACCGCAGCCATCGCCGGCGATTGCATGGATAACACCATGAACGTTGATAGAAGAAAGAGACGGATTCTCATATGAGAATTATGCGGCTGATACGTAACTTTCATATCCGACAACAAAGGGAGATCCGTCGACAAAGTTCTGGCAGGCTTCTCCCATGAGATTCAAAGCGGTGGCAATTGTGACCTGGGCCATCTCATTGGTATTTGTATCCGGGTGTTCTAGCCAACCATCTGCAGTAGAGCAGATCGATAGCGTTGATGCAATAAGTATTAGTACAACTCAAAGCACGCAGTATTTGCGAGTAGTGGCGCTAGCAAATGGGAGCGCCGAGATTATTGCCTCACTCGGGCATCTGGATATTTTGATTGGGCGAGATGTTGCTAGCGATGTTGCTTCGTTAGAGTCGGTAGAAGTTGTGACATCTGGACATCAGATCGTTGCCGAAAAAATTCTTTCACTCAATCCAGATTTGGTAATAATTGATACCTTATCTGGCCCATCATCTGCCCTAGTAGCGATAGAAAAAGCAGGAATTCGGATTGTGAAAATTTCTGAGGCGTGGAAATTAGATGAGATTAATCGCAAGGTAAGTGAAATAGCTCAAGCGATTGGCGCTATTGATGATGGAAAGAATCTCATTGCAGCCCTACAAGGTAGTAAGAGCGCAGTGACGCAAATTCCTGTAGGCAAGACAATCGCATTTTTATATCTGCGAGGAGGTAGCGCTATCTATCTCATCGGCGGAAAAGGTTCTGGAACAGATTCTCTTATTGCAGCAATCGGTGGCGTCGATGCTGGGGCTCAAAAGTTTGACAACCCATTTACTCCAATGACTGCAGAGGCAATTGCCACGCTCAATCCCGATCTATTCCTAGTCATGAGCAAGGGTTTGGAATCTGTCGGCGGTATCGATGGATTAGTTGAGTTACCTGGAATCGCACAAACACAGGCGGGGAAGAAGCGAGCAATTGTTGCCGTCGATGATTCACTCCTGCTCTCCTTTGGACCGCGCACATACTCACTCCTTGTAGCGCTCTCTCAATCCGTTGATCGGGTGCTTTCACAATGAGAAAAATATATGCACTCACACTCGTTGTCGTTGCACTCGCACTCGTCGCCCTATCAGTAGGTGCTACCTCTGTAGATAGTGTGTGGGCGCAGATATTTACACCCAACTTTCAATCATCGGATGTTTCAGATCAGATTCTTTGGCAGATAAGAGCGCCACGCATACTTGGCGCGATCATCCTAGGAATAATTTTGGCAGTAGCAGGCGTTCTAGCTCAAGGATCAACTAATAACCCATTGGCCGATCCAGCATTTCTGGGCACAACAGCAGGAGCGGCTCTCGGAGTGGTTATCGGGGTACTTACCAATGCAGTCAATATCGCCTCACTTGGTGCTATCGGGTGGGCAGCTTGTGGTGCGTTACTTTCTACTCTGCTGACATTCTGGCTCGCCCGCAATGCGTTACAACTAATTATTATCGGTATCGCCGTCTCGGCCACACTCACAGCAATAGTTGGTATTGCAATAACAGTTGCAGACCGTAGTGATGTGCGCTCAGTTACCTTCTGGTCGTTTGGTTCGCTCTCACTTCTTACCTGGTCCAGCGTTGCTGTAATAGCAGTTGTTGCCCTGCCTGTGTTGGTGAGCGCACGAATACTCGCACCGCAATTAGATCTGCTCTCACTTGGTGATGCAGCAGTGCGCCACAGCGGTCGAGATCCACAAAGGATTCGCCTCATCGCATTTCTTATTTTTTCAATAGCAATTGCAACAGCGGTCAGCCAAGTAGGAACTATCTCCTTCTTAGCACTGGCAGCACCTCATATTGCTCGTTTCTTAGTTGGCCCCAGCCATCGCCATCTCGTTGCTGCCGCTGCAATTATTGGTGCGCTGATCCTTCTTGTTGCTGATACCGCCGCCAGAAGTATTGCCCCGCCACAAGATCTTCCGATCGGACTACTGATCTCACTTATTGGTGCGCCAGTATTGATTCTCGCGCTGAAGCGCGGTGGTGTGCAATGGCGCTAATTTTTCTAAACAATGTCACTATCTCGCGTGGCAACTATCGCGTAATTGAGAATCTCTCTCTTGAAATTAAGGAAGGAACAATCACCGCCATAGTTGGTGCGAATGGTTCCGGTAAGAGCACACTCATTGGCGCTATTGCTGGCGATCATCCTCTCGATGAAGGTTCGATATCGATCAATGGCCTCAATCTGAAAGATCTCTCCTTAGGTGAGCAATCTCGATTGCGAAGTGTTGTCAGTCAAGAGCAGTTCTTCTGGCTGGCATTTACTGTTCGGCAAGTCATTGAGATGGGACAGCTCTATGAAAACCTATCTCGCGTTGAGTCGGTAGTTTCTCAGTTAGGAATAGCTGCGATTGTTGATCAATCCGTACTCACTCTCTCTGGTGGTCAGCTGCAGCGAGTAGCGATAGCGAGAGCTTTGGTCTGCGATACACCTATCTATCTCTTCGATGAACCACTTGCATCACAGGATAAGAAGAGTCGGGCTGATCTGATTTCACTCTTTGGGACTATGCGAGATCAAGGGAAAACTATTGTGGTTGTGATGCACTCAGAAGTCAGTGATTTAGATTGGTGCGACCAAATTATCCAAGACCTGACGTAGATCAGACCACGTCTTTGCAAAACTTGGATGCAAGGTCAGTAACGTGACTTCATCTACTGGAACCCAGCGCATCTCCTGACTTTCGTCATTGGGGGAGTCGGCTGTGATCAGATCGTGTGCGGCAGCAAGCACCGTGTCATATCGCCAGTCACCATGATCATCGCTAAAAAGTGCCAGCGGTGTGAGGTGTTCTGGCTTTATCCCAGTCTCTTCGTGAGCCTCTCGCAGGGCAGCCTCGTTAATACTTTCATGTGAATCTTTAGCACCACCCGGGATACCCCACGTATCACCGTTATGAACCCAGGGTGCGCGATGTTGTAGAAAAATCTCGCGGCCGCCATCACTTGCTCTGCGGAAAATTAATATTCCAGCAGCGCCAAATTTGCCCCAGTGCTTACCTCCACATTGGCATTGGATCCATCCATCTCCATCGTGGGCTGCCATGTTCCTAGATTGCCACATCCATCCACAGAGCGCTCAACTAGCACCCATGTGGTCACCGCCGACTTCTACCTTGCCCCACATGAAAATCACTCAGCTCATCTTCATATCTATTCTCATCACCATCGCGTCAATTAACACTCCATCGGCTCTGGCCGAAGATTGCCAGGTCAGCGCATGTGTAGATGTTTACACTCAAGATGGCAAGATCATCATCGAAGGTCGCAAAGGCGGCACCACTGCTGTAGCGCCGAAACCTACCGTTAAAGCTATTCCAAAGAAGGTTGCCCCAAAGAAGATTGCACCACCGCCAGTAAAGAAGACAGTGGCACCACCTAAGCCGAGCGTGACAACGAAAGCTGTCCCAAAGAAGAGCACGCCGACTCCTCAGCCGCCAGTTGCACAGACCGCATCTCTTAATGATCGCCTCATTAAAGCTCTACCTACTGCAGGAATTGCCTATCAACCAGAGTTTGAACCACTTGTTGGTGTTCCGGTATTTATGTGGACAGATCTACCGACTTCATTCATGACGCAGGTGAAGATTGTGGGAGAGATTGTTGATGTTGCTCTTCGCCCAAGTTTTACATGGTCATTTGGTGATGGAACATTCCTTTCAACAACGGATGTAGGTGGGCCATTTCCCAATGGAAAGATCACGCACACATATTCAAATCCAGGCACCTATCTCATCACTCTGATTAGTACATGGAATGGCACATATACACATAACGCACAGACTCGTGCTATTACCGGCACCGTCAAGACAACATCCATTGTCACCATCACAGTTGTAAACTCCCCGACCCGCTTTAAGAATTGAGAAGTGATGACAACCCTGACCAGCCCACATGATCTTCTTGCAGCAATTCCATTTCTGATTGGCTACCACCCCATTGATTCACTCGTTCTGGTATCAATTAAAGAAGATTGCGTCGGAATGGCGATGCGCATTGATTACCCGATAGATCAGGGTGAGGTTGCTTTCGATCTCTGCGCCAGCCATATCAGCGCAGATGAAGCTGAAGGTGCGCTTATTGTTGCTTATCAGCCACACGGCAGAAGTGATGGCTATGAAGTTCTTGCCCAGACAACTGCTGCGCTCTCACGAGCAGGAATTGCTATCTATGAATCGATTCTCATTGCAGATGGTTTCTATCGATCAGTCTTGTGCCATGACATCACGTGTTGTCCGGTGGGTGGCCGTCCTATTCCGCCTCTGGATTCAACTCGGATTGCGGCGGAGAGTGTGGTCGCAGGACACCCGATGCCTTTTGCAAGTTTTGCAGATTTGGGCGCATCGGTGCGCTCCAATCTCTTGGCACACGAAGAGCAATGGTTAGAGCGAGTTCAGAAGTCTTGTGTTGATCCTTTAGATAGTGATCT
>CANLFL010000030.1 GCA_947489825.1 Candidatus Nanopelagicaceae bacterium | reverse complement strand
TCCTTCAGTGCAGAGAACACCTTCCGAGACAGTCTTTCCTGCAGCTGGCTTTGCAACAGGTACACCTGCATCCCAGACCAGAGATTTACCTTTTTTAACGCAGGTAAATGTCTTTCCAGAATATGTCACTTTTTGATTTACCTTCGCACACTTTGTTCCAGCTTTCGGGTTTGCAGCCTGCGCAAATCCAATTCCAACAAGTGAAAGTGAGGCAGTTAGGACAAGGGCGATGATTTTTCTCATCCTTAAAAATACCACCAGGGGTGGAACTAGAAAAGAGAGGAAGTGTTACAAATAGATGTATCTAGCCGGCTAAGGGAGAATTTAAGACAATACAGTGCTAACTTGTTTCTTATGACCCATTTACCTAAAAAACGGGGAATTACCCAGGTTGAAGAGGATAAATCCCTCATCCTCCGCTTAGAAATTTAAATCTCGACGCCGATGTATTTGGTCTCGAGGAACTCATGAATTCCATCGAAGCCGCCTTCGCGGCCTAAGCCAGATTGCTTCACGCCACCAAATGGAGCAGCAGGGTCTGAGATCACACCACGATTGATCGCAACCATTCCAGATTCGATCGCCTCTGCCATGCGCAGGGCGCGCTTGAGATCTTCTGAATAGACATAGCTAATCAATCCGTAATCGGTGCTGTTGGCAAGAGTGACTGCCTCTTCATCGGTATCGAAGGTAACAATAGGGGCTATAGGTCCAAAGATTTCGTGGCTCAAGATTGGGTTATCTGATGCCACTTCAATCACGGTTGCTGGATAGAAAGCTCCCGGACCATCAGGAAGTGTGCCGCCCACAATAACTTTTCCACCACTTGCTACAGATTCATCAACAAGTTCTGCAATCTTGTTTCGCTCATTAATCGAAACGCTTGCACCGAGTTGAATTCCTGCATCGCGACCGCGGCCCATAACAAAAGCGGACATTGCCGCTGCGAACTTCTTTGTAAACTCTGCTGCGATTGGACGCTGTACATAGACCCGGTTAGCTGCAGTACAAGCTGCTCCACCGTTGCGCATCTTGGCCAGCATCAAACCTTTGACTGCTTCATCAATATTTGCATCATCGAGAACAACAAATGGTGCATTTCCGCCTAGCTCCATGGAGCAACGAATTACGCGATCAGATGCTTCACGTAGCAATACACGACCTACCTGTGTTGATCCGGTAAATGAAAGATTCTTCAATCGTGGATCGTGCAGCATGGCGCTAATTGCAGGGCCAGTCTTTTCTGGCAAGATCACATTAAGAACACCCTTTGGAACGCCAGCACGTTGCAAAATATCTGCAATTGCGAGCGCAGTAAGTGGAGTCTCGGTGGCTGGCTTTAAAATCATTGTGCATCCGGCGGCAATTGCGGGACCGATCTTGCGCGTGGCCATTGCTGCAGGGAAATTCCACGGTGTAATTAATAATGAGAGTCCAATGGGTTGGTGAGTAACAAGAATGCGCTTGTCACCACTTGGGGACTTTCTAAAATCTCCAGGGGTACGTACCGCTTCTTCTGCAAACCAGCGGAAGAATTCGGCGGCATAGAGCACTTCGCCCTTTGCATCAGGGAGAGCTTTCCCATTCTCTTTAGAAACAAGTTCTGCTAAGTAATCAGCTTCTGCAGTCATGATTTCAAATGCTTTGCGCAAAATTTCACTGCGTACTCGCGGGGCGGTTCCCGCCCATGATGCACTCGCTGCATCGGCTGCGGCGAGGGCGGCTTCGCATTGGCTATCTCCAGCCATAGCCACTTCTGCAATAACGCTGAGGTCGCTTGGGTCATAAACAGGCGTGGTTTTTACTCCATCGACCCATTCTCCGTTGATAAACATCTGAGTACGCATAAGATGAGGATACTCAGAGTGCAAAAAGGTCGCCACTAGCGACCTCTACGCACCGATAAAGGGAGATGAAGTGCCTAAGTCCTGGACCGATGGAGCCCCAGCCCCGGTTGTTTTACAAGATCACGCCACACTTGAAGATCCACTCTCATACAAGATCAAGCGTCGCTTCTTGGGCGGTGCGCTCAATCGACACTCTCTCGGACACCAGCGTTTAAGTAAGCGTTACGCGCTCGGCATCTTGTCATCAGATTGCATCTCATCTTCTGCTTACGGTTCTGAGCAAATACTTATTGCTCTTTTGCCAGCATTTGGTTTAGCAGCATTTACGATTTTAATGCCGATGACTGGCGTTGTTTTAGCAGTTCTTCTTCTCATCACACTCTCTTACCGAAATGTGATCGCTGTCTACACTAAGACAGGCGGCGCATACGTTGTCTCACGCGATAACTTCGGGCCAGTCGTTGCACAGATCGCAGCTGTTGCGCTGATGCTTGATTACATCGTGACACTTGCGATTCAAGCAGCTGCAGGCGTTGCGGCGATTATCTCGACCTTCCCATCGCTTGCTCCGTGGAAGATTCCGATGATTCTTGTTGTCATCGTCCTGCTTACCTACGGAAATTTGCGTGGGGTTAAAGAAGCTGGAAAAGCATTTGCCTTCCCAACATACTTCTTCGTTGGCTCGATGTTTATTGTCTTCACAATGGGTATCTGGCGACTCATGAGCGGAACTCTCCCAGTTTTAGATACTGACTTACCTGGAGCAATTGAAGTTGGAGAAGGTCAAGGACTTCTCACAGCTGCAGCAATCTTTATCTTGCTTCGCGCTTTTGCAAATGGTGGTTCATCGCTGACTGGACTTGAAGCGATCTCAGATGGTGTTGCTCTCTTCCAAGCCCCAGAAGATAAGAACGCTAAGCGCACTCTTGTGATTATGAGTTCAATCCTTGGAACGCTAGTTCTTGGTGTTTCATGGTTTGCTCATCATATCCATGCAATGCCATATGAGTCAGAAACACCGACTGTAATTTCGCAGATCGCAAAGGCGACTATGGGCGACGGGGCCTTTGGGCAGTTTATGTTTATTATGGTTCAGCTTGCAACGATGCTTATTCTCTTTGCGGGTGCAAACACCACATATAGCGCCTTCCCGCTGCTCTGTAACTTTGTTGCTACAGATGGTTACTTGCCGCGACAGCTTACAAAGCGCGGTCACCGCTTAGCGTTCTCAAACGGAATTTTTCTGTTAGCTAGCGGTGGAATATTCCTCGTCTTGATTACTGCAGGATCGGTTGAACACCTTGTCGCTTTCTATGCACTCGGTGTGTTTACCGGATTTACCCTCGCTGGATTTGGAATGGCTCGACATTCAAAACGAACAAAACCTGACAACTGGAAGGTTAAGTATGTAATTAATTGGCTTGCAGGAGCGGTATCGCTCTTGATTGTCATTATTTTCTCAGTTGTAAAATTCACACAAGGAGCTTGGTTAGTTCTACTTGTCTCTCCAATTTTAGTTGTCTCGTTCTTGCGTCTTCGTCGCCAATACACAAATGAACAGACAGCACTCTCTGTTAAGCAAGAGCATGAACGTGCAACTTCTATTGCTCGTCACGATGTTACAGTTCTTGTCGATAACGTCGATCTCGCGACCGTTGGTGCAATCCGCTACGCACGTAGCCTTAAGCCTCGCAAGCTCAGCGCCGTTCACTTTGTTATCGATGATCGACGTGCAGCAGAGATCCAAGAAGCATGGGCAAATTCAGATGCACTCGATGATGTGACGCTAGAACTTATTGACTGTCCAGATCAACGTCTTCCTAATGCAGCCCTGGAATATGCAATGCGCATGACAGAGAAGCAAGATGTCGAACTCACTCTCTTGCTTCCACGCCGTGCTTACTCAGGATTCTTAGGCCGCCTACTTCACGATCAAACTGCAGAAAGAATTGCGGCACCTATTTCGCAGTTACAACGAGTGGTCGCCACAATCGTTCCTTTTGATGTAAATCGCATTCTCTCTGGTTCAACGCCACAAGTTGTCAAAGTTGCAAAGGAAAAAGTCGCCGCAAAACCGGTCGCATTTAAACCTGTAGAAGAAGTAATCCGAGATATTGAACCAGTAAGTCACTACGCAGAAAATATGACCCCGATTGGAGAGATCCAATGGCGCAAGCGCGCTCAGGTGCAAGGTCGCGTAACATCAATTAAGAGCGCACCACGTGGCTCTGCTCCATATCTCCAAGTCGAGGTCTGGGATCAGACTGGTGGAGTAACTCTTCAATTCTTAGGTAGACGCGATATCGCAGGGCTAGAAGTTGGTTCACAGATTCGTGCAGAAGGAATGGTGGGCGAAGAAGAAGGATCGCTGACTATCTTGAATCCTTCCTATGAATTACTTGTCTGAGAAGAAGTCCTTTAATAGCTGAGCACATTCCTTCTCGCGAATTCCTGAAGTAACTTCGACCTTAAAGATCGAGCGGGGATCGCGCAGTACATCCCACACGGACCCGACTGCCCCCGCCTTCTCATCCCAGGCACCAAAGACAAGGTGGCTGATGCGTGATTGCGCGATTGCCCCCGCACACATTGCACATGGCTCGAGTGTGACGATCAATGTGCACCCATCAAGACGTGATTTCTGTAAGCGTGTAGCTGCATTGCGAATTGCAACAATTTCGGCGTGTGCTGTCGGATCGTTATCTGCTTCTCGCTCATTAAATCCGGTACCAATGACTACTCCATCAGCGTTAACAACAATTGCACCCACCGGTACATCTCCAGTTGTTAGCGCACTGCGAGCGATTGAGAGCGCTTCGCCCATTAACTCTTGATGGTTCAAAATTTTATAACTCCAATAATTGCGTGAATTCCTCGCCGAATCCTAGCCGACTTGCGATTGCTTCTAGTTGCTCATCTGGAAATAGATCTGGGTCATCACATAAAGTTGAAAGTTCCATTCGGTGTACGCCAATATCGGAAATGATATCTAAATCACCTGCTGGGAATGGCTCGTCATCTTCTTCGGGCATTTCTAAATCACAGAGCTCAATAAATTCTGCAGCAATTTCATAATCGATCGCGCAGGTAATATCACTTAGGAATAACTTGATATGTGAGCCAAGCACTCTGATAATCATAAAGAATTCTTCGTCAATTGCGAGAAGTGCTAAAGCGCCACCATTTGTCTGCTGTGACTTAAGTCGCTCAATTATTTGAGGAAGATCCTGCGCATCTGGCAAAAGAGCGAGAGACCATCGACCATCTTCATGCCACGCAGCAACGGCAATATCCACATCGTTGATGAGTGGCTCGCCCGCTTGATCCAGTGTCACGTTGCACATATTCCCACTCATTGGGGTGGAAAGAAAGGGCGGTAAGGTACGGGTTATGAAAGTTCACGTTGCCAACCATCCACTGATCTCCCACAAATTGACTCTTCTGCGCGACAAGAACACCGACTCACCAACGTTTCGACGTCTTGTAGAGGAGCTCGTCACCTTGCTCGCCTACGAGGCAACGCGCGATGTGCGTGTCGAGAAGGTCGAGATTGTTACGCCCGTTCAACCAACAACCGGTGTGAAGTTGGCTCAACCTCGTCCAGTTGTTGTTCCGATTCTTCGTGCCGGCTTGGGAATGCTCGAAGGTATGAGTCGTTTAATTCCTACCGCCGAAATTGGTTTTCTTGGAATGGTGCGCGATGAGAAAACTCTCAAAGCAAGCACCTATGCAAATCGTCTTCCTGAAGATCTCTCAGGTCGTCAATGCTTTGTTTTAGATCCAATGCTGGCAACCGGCGGAACACTTGTGGCCGCAATTAACTTCCTTATCGAGCGCGGTGCAACTGAAATCACCGCAATCTGTATCTTGTCAGCTCCTGAAGGAATTGCAGTTCTAGAGGAGGCGTTTAAAGATTCTGGTGTGCCAATTAATTTAGTTACTGGCGCACTCGATGAGCGACTGAACGAACGTGGATATATTGTCCCTGGTCTTGGAGATGCTGGCGATCGACTCTACGGAGTTGTCTAAATGGCATCTACCTCACCGGGGTATGGAATAACCATTCGTGTTGAGGGATCACCTGATCTTCAGCCTGTAGCCCAAATTACATCCGCGCTATCTGCTGCCGGCGCAACTATCACAGCACTCGATGTCGTTGAATCACTTCTCGAGAGGGTTGTTATTGATGTTACATGTGACACGATAAATGTAGACCATGCTGATGAGATCACAGAATCTCTCAACAAAATTGAAGGTCTAGTCGTTCGTAAAGTTTCAGACCGCACATTTTTGCTACATCTAGGCGGGAAAATTGAGATTTCTTCAAAGGTCCCACTTAAGACTCGTGATGATCTCTCTCGTGCCTATACCCCTGGTGTTGCACGTATAAGCCAGGCGATTGTTGATGACCCTTCTAACGTCAGACGACTAACAATGAAGCGCAATACCGTTGCAGTTGTCACTGACGGTTCAGCTGTATTAGGTCTTGGAAATATCGGACCGGCTGCAGCACTTCCTGTGATGGAAGGTAAGGCCGCGCTCTTTAAGCGCTTTGCCGATGTTGATGCTTGGCCAGTCTGCCTTGATACACAAGATGTCGATGAGATCGTGCGAACTGTTCAGTTGATTGCCCCTGTCTACGGCGGCATTAACTTGGAAGATATCTCTGCACCACGATGTTTTGAAATAGAGGCACGTCTTCGCCAACTCTTGGATATTCCTGTCTTCCACGACGATCAACACGGAACCGCGATCGTTGTGCTTGCAGCGTTAAAGAATTCATTAAAGCTGGTGAAGAAAGAAATTTCCTCTGTAAAGATTGTCATGAGTGGAGCGGGAGCTGCTGGAACTGCAGTGGCTCGCCTATTGGTCAAAAGTGGTGCGAAGAACATCATCGCTTTTGATAAAGATGGTGTAATTAATGGCTCTTGTAACCGTGATGATGAAATGCGTGCCTGGTTTATTGATCATTCGAATCCATCAAATTTTGCTGGTGATATTCATGAGGCGATGACTGGTGCAGATGTATTTATCGGCGTTAGCGCACCTAACGTACTTACCGAGTTAGATATTGCTTCCATGGGTGAGAAGTCAATTGTCTTCGCACTTGCTAACCCAGATCCGGAAGTTGACCCTTTTATTGCTCGCAAATATGCAGCTGTCGTGGCCACAGGGCGAAGTGATCAACCAAACCAGATCAATAACGTACTAGCCTTCCCCGGCATCTTTCGTGGATTACTTGATGCGCAGGCTCATAAGATCACAGATGATCTCTTAGTCGCTGCCGCTAACGCAATCGCAGACTGTGTCTCTGCCTCACAGCTCAACGCTTCATTTATTGTGCCAAGTGTTTTTGACCCACAAGTTGTTACTAAGGTGGCCGCTGCAGTAAAGGCGAGTGTATGAGTGATTTGACTAAATTTTTTGTCGATAACTTCGAAAATTTAGCGCCGTTTATCTTCTATCTTGTAGTCGGCATCATCATCTTTGTCGAGACAGGAGTCTTACTTGGCTTCTTCCTTCCAGGTGATTCACTTCTCTTTGCAGCTGGGATCGTTGCTTCAACCCACGGAAATATCAATCCCGCAATTCTTGCAATCGTTGTTTTCTCTGCTGCTTTTTTCGGAGATCAAGTAGGTTTTGTATTCGGTCGGGTAATTGGTCGTCCCTATCTTGAGCGTCGTAAATCTCCTCAGATCCAGAAGATGATTAAAAAATCTGAAATCTATTACGAAAAGTATGGCTTCTGGGCAGTTGTTGGTTCTCGCTTTATTCCGTGGGTTCGTACCTTCGTTCCACCAATTGCTGGAACTACACATATGAATTACTACAAATTCTTACTCGCGAACTCTCTCGGTGCACTCATTTGGGGAGTTGGAATCACCATGTCAGGATTTTATGCTGCATCACTTCCGTGGGTTAAAACATCTGCCGTTTCTATCGGATGGGTTTTTATTTCTCTGTGGCTGCTCTCTTTAATTGTGAATTTCGTACGCCACCGACAAGTACTCCGAGATAAGTAAGAACAATTCCGGAGACTAAGTAAATACTGACCTGGACACCATCCGTTGGTGAATAGAGATCAATCAGCAGGGATCCGGCCAACTGTCCGCCCACGCTTATGAGGGTAAATGTAAGTACGCCAAGGTGCTGCACAATTGTT
>CANLFL010000029.1 GCA_947489825.1 Candidatus Nanopelagicaceae bacterium | reverse complement strand
TGGACTGCGGCATTGTGTTGACTGTATGTGGTGCGATGAGAGTATCTACATAGAGAGTGTCAGCGTACGACGGATCTTTAACGCCAGTAGACGCCCATAGTGGTCGCTGGACGAGCGCTCCGCCTTCTTCAAGATTCTTCCATGAAGGTTGGCTAAATTTATTGAGGAATAACGCGTATGCACGATGAGCATTTGCCACTGCGACCTTGCCAAGAAGATCCTTGTTTCCTATTGCCTTCAATTCCTTATCTACAGCGCTATCAATACGAGAGATAAAAAAAGATGCAACGGAATGGATTGAAGCCAGATCAAGTCCGGCACTTTTAGCCTCGCCCATACCTGCAATGAAAGCATCGATCACTTCGCTGTAACGCTCGAGGGAGAAGATCAAAGTCACATTGACGCTGATACCTCGTCCGATCAGAGCGGTAATTGCTGGAAGCCCAGCTTTGGTGGCAGGAACCTTGATCATGACATTGGGACGGTTAACAAGAGCGTGAAGAGCTATACCTTCATCAATCGTCTTTTGCGTCTTGTGGGCTAGACGCGGATCAACTTCGATACTCACGCGACCGTCAATACCTTTACTAGCACCATAGATCTCGGCAAAGAGATCACAGGCAACTCGTACATCATCAGTTGTTAATGTGCGTACGACTTCGTCAACGCTCTTTCCAGATAAGGAAGCGATATCGGCGGCATACTCATCTGCACCTGTAATAGCAGCACCGAAAATACTGGGATTAGTTGTTACACCTCGAACGCCATCGTGGTTGATGCGATGGGGGAGGCTGTGGGGATCTGATCCTGTGAGTTTTGAACGTGAGAGATCATCAAGCCAGATAGATGTTCCCGCTTTTAGAATCTCTTCTTGCTTCATGTACGCGCCGCCAATACCTTCGAAACAACATTGTCGACTGTGAAACCAAACTCTGCAAAGAGTTGTGAGGCAGAAGCTGATGCGCCGTAGTGATCGAGGCTAATGATTACTCCCGAATCTCCAACGTACTCACGCCAGCCTTGAGCAATTCCGGCTTCGATGCTCACGCGTAGGGCAGATCTTGGAATTACACTCTCTCTATAACTCTCACTCTCTTGGTTAAACCATTCCAAACAGGGGGCGCTCACTACTTGGGTTGAAATTCCCTGCGCATTAAGTGCTTCCGCACTCTTTACCGCAAGGCTTACTTCAGAACCTGTTGCGATAATAACGACATCGGCTTTCTTGGGCGCTGCAAGTAGTACATATGCACCCTTGTCGACACCTTCAGCACTGGCGCAGATGGTGCGGTCGAAGACGGGAAGGTTCTGTCGTGAAAGGAGAATGCCTGCAGGTTGCTGACGGAGCAAGATCGACTTCCAAGCCTGGGCAACTTCATTGGCATCTGCAGGACGAATAGTCGCAAAATTAGGGATGGCGCGAAGGGCTGCGAGATGTTCAATAGGCTGATGTGTAGGTCCATCTTCACCAAGGCCAATCGAATCATGTGTCCAGACAAATGTCGTTGGAATATTCATGAGTGCGGCTAATCGAACTGATGGCCGCATGTAATCGCTAAAGACTGCAAATGTTCCACCGAATGAACGCGTTAATCCGTGGAGGGTTATTCCGTTAAGGATTGAACCCATAGCATGTTCACGAATTCCAAAGTGAATAATGCGCCCGTACGGATTCGCACCCTTCATCGCACTCGATGATGGCAAGAACGAATCGCCACCTTCGATAGTCGTATTGTTACTGTCAGCTAAATCTGCCGATCCTCCCCAAAATTCTGGGAGCACCCCAGCGATAGCGTTGATTACTTTTCCAGAGGCTGCTCGGGTGGCCACATCTTTACCTGCTTCAAAGACGGGCAATACTGATTCCCATTCAGCAGGTAGCTCTCTCTTAACTAAGCGCTCTAGTAACGCTGCCTTATCTGAGTGGGCAGACTTCCATGTTGCAAAACGCTTATTCCATTCATTGCGTGTAGCAGCGCCACGATCTTTAACTAGTCGGATGTGGGCCAAGACATCATCTGGCATTGCAAATTTTTCATCAGGATTAAGTCCGAGCTCAACTTTGGTCGTAGCAATCTCATCATCGCCTAGCGCTGAACCATGTGACTTTGCAGTATTGCGTAGCTTTGGTGCTGGCCATGCAATGACTGTCTTCACACGAATAAGTGTTGGCTTAACAGTCTGAGCCTTTGCCGAAATCATTGCGCCATCCAGCGCAACGATATCAACGCTTCCATCTGACATTGTTGCAACCTCGATAACATCCCAGCCGTAGGCGCGGTAACGCGCAGAGACATCTTCGGTGAAAGAGATATGCGTATCTCCCTCGATTGAGATGCGGTTGTCGTCATAGATAACGTTGAGATTACCTAGCTCTTGTGTTCCCGCAAGTGATGATGCTTCAGCGCTGACACCCTCTTGCAGGTCACCATCTGAACAGATCACCCAGATGGAGTGATCAAAGATTGATTGGCCTGCAGCGGCATCAGGATCTAACAATCCACGCTCATATCGTGCCGCCATTGCAAAACCAACAGCGGTCGCAACTCCCGCCCCAAGTGGACCTGTAGTCATCTCGACACCGGCAGTGTGTCCAAATTCTGGGTGGCCCGGAGTGAGAGATCCCAGCGTGCGAAACTCTTGCAAATCTTTCATCGTCAATCCGTAGCCGCTGAAGAAAAGTTGTGTGTAGAGAGTCATTGACGAGTGACCGCACGAGAGAATGAATCGATCGCGACCCACCCACTGTGGATCTGATGGATCATGAATCAGATGACGCTGAAAGAGAGTGTAAGCAACTGGAGCAAGAGCCATCGCAGTGCCAGGATGGCCGTTTCCTACCTTTTGAACAGCATCCATCGCAAGTGCTCGCGCATAGGCAATTGCGCGATCATCAAGTGGGCTCCAATTGCTCAGTGTGGTCAGGGTGGTCATTGTTGGTCTCTTTCCTGTTGTGATGTTCGAACTACTGAAAGTCGAATTCGCCAAGCCGCGATCCAGAAAATTGTAGCCCCAGCTAGGTGGGCCGCGACGAGAATTTCAGGTATGCCAGTGAAGTACTGGGTATAGCCAATGGCTCCTTGAGCAAGTGTGACAGCGAAGAAAATATAGATCGCTTTCTTTGTCGATTGCGCAACGGATGCCGCAACCAATAGCGCAATTGTTAATCCAACGAGGAAGATCACAGCATCTGCGTGCAAAATTGCGACGGATCTGATGTCAAAACCAAAACGTTGGGTTTTTTCATCGCCAGCATGTGGGCCGCTACCCGTAACGAGGGTCCCAAGAATAAGAACGACAAATGCGACAACGATATGTAATTGTGAGATGAGAGAAAGAGTCTTTGTTGGCGCAGCAACCTTAAATTGAGGTGCTTCTCTTCGTGAATAGATTGAAGCCGCACCGGCAATCAAAAGCATCGATAGCAGTAAGTGACCTGCAACTGGCAGTGGATGCAGATCTGTAAGAACTGTGATCCCACCGAGCACGCCTTGTCCCAAGATTCCAAGAACTTGACCCGCTACTAGCCAACGTAGATCTCTTCTGCCAGAAAGCGAGATATTGAACGCTGCAAGAACTCGTCCCAGTCTTCTGGGGGCAAATACATTGATCGCGACAAGTACTGCTGAAAGTAAGAGTGCAAAAGTAAGAAGACGATTGCCGAATTCAATCCACGCGTGCAGTTGGCCTTCTGCTTGATATGGCACAGGTGTATACGACCCTGGTGTGCACTCTGGCCAGGTCGGACAGCCAAGCCCTGAGCCGGTTAAGCGAACGGCGCCACCAGTAACAACCAGGGCGCTTTGTAGGAAGAGAAGTACCCCGAAAAGAGCTGTCCGCACGCGCATATGGCTACCTTATGCCAGCCACGCCTATCTTCAGGTAGAAGCGCATAGTTAATTACGATACATTTATGTTGTGAAAATCGATCATCATCCAGGCGAGGATATTCGCACGCGCGATGCGATCGCCCGTTCGATTTTGGAGAACGGCCCATCTACGGCCAGCACCCTGAGCAAGCGCCTTGCCCTTACTCCGGCGGGCATTCGTCGCCACCTCGATCTCTTAGTCGCTGATGGCATATTAGAAGCCCGCGATCCACGAGTGGGCTCCACCCGAGGCAGAGGCAGACCTTCCAAAGTCTTTCTCATGACTGATGAGGGACGTTCACAATTTGAACATACCTACGACGATTTAGCTGTAGCAGCGTTGAAGTTTATGGCGGCACATTCTGGAGATCATTTAGTTACCGCCTTCGCAGAATCGCGCGCCGAAGATATTGAACGTAAGGCGGCTCCTTTTCTTGCAAAGCGCACAAAGAAAATTGATGCACTTGCCTCATTTCTTACCGAACAAGGTTATGCAGCCAGCGTTGAAAAACGGGGGACAGGTGAGGAAATCTGTCAGCATCACTGTCCGATCGCCCATGTTGCCGCGCAATACCCGCAACTCTGTGAAGCAGAGACTCAAGCTTTCTCTCGACTACTTGGTACCCATGTGCAGCGTCTTGCGACGATCGCTCATGGTGACGGAGTTTGCACGACATACATTCCACAACTGACAACTACTGCCGGAAAGGCTCAATAATGACAACAGCACATCCAGAACTCGATGGCCTTGGAAATTATGAATTCGGCTGGGCGGATAAGACCGATGCTGGCGCAAGCGCCAAGCGAGGAATTAACGAAGAGGTAGTACGCGACATCTCTTCCAAGAAGAGCGAACCTCAGTGGATGCTCGACATGCGCCTCAAAGGTTTGTCACTCTTCGAGAAGAAGCCAATGCCATCGTGGGGCAGCGATCTCTCAGGAATTTTCTTCGACACGATCAAGTACTTTGTTCGCTCAACAGAGAAGCAAGCAACTACATGGGATGACCTTCCAGATGATATTAAGAACACCTACGACCGCCTTGGTATCCCAGAGGCTGAGAAGCAGCGCTTAGTTTCAGGCGTTGCAGCACAGTACGAATCGGAAGTTGTCTATCACTCTATTCGTGAAGATTTAGAGAAGTTAGGCGTGCTATTTCTGGATACAGATACAGCTCTGCGTGAGCATGAAGAGCTTTTCCGTGAATACTTTGGAAGCGTAATTCCAGTAGGCGATAACAAGTTCGCAGCGCTCAATACAGCTGCCTGGTCAGGTGGATCATTTATCTACGTTCCAAAGGGCGTACATGTAGATATTCCATTGCAGGCATATTTCCGCATCAATACTGAGAATATGGGTCAGTTCGAACGCACACTGATTATTGCTGACGAAGATTCATACATTCACTACGTAGAAGGCTGTACAGCACCTATCTACAAATCAGATTCTTTGCACTCAGCCGTGGTTGAGATCATTGTTAAGAAGGGTGCAAGAGTTCGTTACACAACGATTCAGAATTGGTCGAACAATGTGTACAACCTCGTTACCAAGCGCGCCACATGTGCTGAAGGTGCAACTATGGAATGGGTTGATGGAAATATCGGCTCTAAGGTAACTATGAAGTACCCAGCAGTGATGTTGATGGGTCCTCATGCAAAGGGAGAGACTCTTTCACTCGCTTTCGCCGGTCCTGGTCAGCATCAAGATTCAGGAGCCAAGATGGTCCATGCTGCTCCTTACACATCATCTTCTGTCATTTCAAAATCAGTGGCACGCGGCGGAGGACGCACTTCATATCGCGGACTTGTACAAGTCCAAGAAGGCGCTCACCATTCAGCAAGTACCGTTAAATGTGATGCACTTTTGGTAGATAGTATTTCTCGTTCTGACACCTATCCATACGTTGATATCCGTGAGGATGATGTATCGATGGGTCACGAGGCAACAGTGTCGAAGATCAGCGATGATCAACTCTTCTATTTGATGTCACGAGGTCTAGGTGAGGATGAAGCAATGGCGATGATCGTTCGTGGCTTCATCGAACCAATTGCTCGCGAATTACCGATGGAATATGCGCTAGAACTCAACCGCCTCATCGAACTTCAGATGGAAGGTGCTGTCGGTTAATGAGCGCACTCCAATCTAATGTGCTCGAACTTCACACTCCGAACGGACGTGAAGAGGCGTGGCGCTTTACCCCACTTAAACGACTTGTAGGAATGCATGACGGAAGTGCGAAGGCGATCGAACTTGATTCTTTGCAGCCTGTCGCTGACCTTCCCCAAGGCGTAACTTTTACTAAAGTTGAGGCGGAGGCACTCTCTCGCACTGAGGACATCATCATCAATCGCATTCGTGCTTTTACTGGAAATGTTCGCCAGCTGCGAGTAGGAAAAGATCAAGAGATTGATCAGCCAATCATTCTCTCTCGTACATTGGTCCAGGCTGGAACCGTTGAGTTTGCACGTGTGCAAATTATCCTTGAACCTCACTCGCGCGCGACTGTAGTTCTTGAGAACACTGGTGAATTTCACCTCGGTGAAGATTTAGAAATCCAAGTGGGTGCGGGAGCAAAACTCACACTCATCTCTTTACAAGAGTGGGGTCCAACATCAGTTCATGCTGGCCACCACCACGCAATAGTTGAGCGAGATGCAACCTTTAACTCACTCGTTGTCACAGTCGGCGGATCTGTCATCCGACTTCTTCCGACAGTTGAGTTTGCAGGTCCTGGCGCAAGCACCGAACTTTTGGGTGTCTATTTCGCTACGGCGGGTCAGTACTTCGAGCATCGCATGTTCGTTGACCACCTTGTACCAAATGCTAAATCGCGCGTTAATTATAAAGGCGCACTCGCTGGTCAAGATGCACACACAGTGTGGATCGGTGACGTATTTATTCGTGCTGCGGCAGAAGGAACGGATACCTACGAGCTCAACCGAAATCTTTTACTCTCCGATGGTGCGCGTGCAGATTCTGTTCCGAATCTCGAGATTGAAACAGGCGAAATTGTGGGTGCAGGCCACGCCAGTACTACAGGGCGCTTCGATGATGAGCAACTCTTCTATTTGATGTCTCGTGGCATAAACGAGTCAGAGGCACGCCGGCTCGTAGTTCGCGGTTTCTTCAACGAGATCGTTTCACAGATTGGCATCGAAGCGATCCAAAATCGTTTGATGGCTCGTATTGATGACGAATTATCAAAGGCGGCGAAGTAATTGGCTGACCTACTTCTTTCAGAGCTACAGCAGGGTAAGCCGGTCAAGGTCGAGAAAAATGGAAAGACCATCTGCGTTGCGCGTGTGGGCGATGAGGTATTCGCAGTTGACGATACCTGCTCACATTCAGAGGCATCCCTTTCAGAGGGAGATATCACAGATTTTAAGATCGAATGTTGGATGCACGGAGCAGAGTTTGATCTACGCACAGGGGAAGCACTCACTCCACCTGCTGTCGCACCACTACACACTTACGGCGTACATGTCGACGGAGACTCCGTCACAATTGAAATCTAATCGGGGAAAATGATGAGCACACTAGAAATTCGCGGCCTTAAAGTAAGCGTCACCACTGAGAGTGGAGATGTAGAAATTCTCAAGGGCGTAGATCTCACCATCAAGTCCGGTGAAACACACGCAATCATGGGACCTAACGGTTCAGGTAAGTCCACTCTCGCATACTCAATTGCTGGACATCCTAAGTACACAATCACCGGTGGCACAGTCACACTCGATGGTGCAGATGTTTTGGAGATGACTGTTGACGAGCGTGCTCGCGCGGGTCTATTCCTTGCGATGCAGTATCCAGTGGAGGTTCCTGGAGTATCTGTAACAAACTTCCTTCGTACAGCTGCGACCGCTCTTCGCGGAGAAGCCCCAAAGCTTCGTGAGTGGGTAGGCGAAGTAAAGGGAGCTATGGAAGCGTTGAAGATGGATCCATCATTTGCTTCGCGTAACGTCAACGAAGGTTTCTCTGGTGGCGAGAAGAAGCGCCATGAAATCATGCAGCTAGAACTTCTTAAGCCAAAAATTGCAATCTTGGATGAGACAGATTCTGGCCTCGATGTTGATGCTCTTCGCGTTGTCTCTGAAGGCGTGAACCGTGCGAAAGAAGCGAATAACATTGGCGTTCTTTTGATCACCCACTACACACGCATTCTTCGCTATATCCAACCTGACTTTGTTCATGTAT
>CANLFL010000028.1 GCA_947489825.1 Candidatus Nanopelagicaceae bacterium | reverse complement strand
TGAATAAATCATTGAAGGAGTATCTCTGTGGCAATTATTGAAGCAATCGGCGCTCGTGAAATTCTTGACTCCCGTGGAAATCCAACGGTTGAAGTCGAAGTCCTCCTAGAAGACGGCGCATTTGCTCGCGCTGGCGTTCCAAGCGGAGCCTCTACCGGCGCATTCGAAGCATCTGAACTCCGCGATGGTGGCAAACGCTACCTCGGTAAAGGCGTTGAAAAGGCTGTTGCATTTGTTAATAACGAGATCGCATCTGCAATCGTAGGTTTTGATTCACGCGATCAGCGCATGATCGATGCTGAAATGATCGCACTCGATGGAACTGCCAACAAGTCAAAGCTTGGTGCTAACTCAATTCTTGGCGTTTCACTCGCTGTTGCAAAGGCATCAGCAGAATCTGCCGACCTGTCACTCTTCTCATACCTCGGCGGATCAAACGCACATCTCTTGCCAGTTCCAATGATGAACATTCTCAACGGTGGCGCACATGCAGATACCAACGTTGATATCCAAGAGTTTATGGTTGCTCCAATCGGCGCAGATTCTTTCCGCGAATCACTTCGCTGGGGTGCTGAGATCTACCATTCACTTAAAGCAGTATTGAAAAAGCGTGGACTCGCAACAAGTGTTGGCGATGAAGGTGGCTTTGCTCCAAACCTTGAGAGCAACCGTGCCGCACTCGACCTTATTCTTGAAGCGATCGAAGCAGCCGGCTTTAAGCCAGGTAAAGATGTCGCACTTGCAATGGATGTTGCTGCAACTGAATTCCACGAGGGCGGCAAGTACAAGTTCGAGGGATCACTTCGCACATCGGATGAAATGATCGCCTACTACGCAGAGCTCGTATCTGCTTACCCACTCGTTTCAATCGAAGATCCACTTGATGAAGAAGATTGGGCTGGCTGGACTTCAATGACAGCATCCCTTGGCTCAAAGGTGCAGATCGTCGGAGATGACCTTTTCGTTACAAACCCAACACGTCTTGCACGAGGAATTGCTGGAAATACAGCGAACGCACTCCTTGTAAAGGTAAACCAGATCGGAACTCTGACTGAGACACTCGATGCAGTAGATATGGCACACCGTGCTAACTACCGCAGCATGCTCAGCCACCGTTCAGGTGAAACCGAGGACACCACCATTGCTGATATCGCAGTTGCAACAAACTGTGGTCAGATCAAGACCGGTGCACCTGCACGAAGTGAGCGCGTTGCTAAGTACAACCAGCTGCTACGCATTGAAGAAGAACTCGCATCTGGCGCGCTCTATGCCGGTCACGCTGCATTCCCACGCTTTAAGGGATAATTTCACACCTACGAGTGATACGAGAGAGAAGTTAACGTGGTTCGGTCTAGATCCAAGCGAGTGTTTTCTTCGCGTCGCCCCGGATCTGGCCGAACCTTCTCTCTTGTTGCAGTCTTCTTTATCTTCGCACTCGTATTAGCTCCGCCAATTCAGAATTACTTTACACAACGCGCACAGATTAATTCACTGCGTGCACAGGTAGATGGTGATCGTGCAGCACTTGAAGCAGCGCGCATTGAGTTAACTCGCTGGCAAGATCCTGATTACGTTAAAGCACAAGCCCGCGAGCGCCTTCATTTTGTCATGCCAGGTGAGCGCCAATACATTGTTACCGGAACACCTAATGGGGATGGAGAAGTGACTGCAAATAAAGTAGCCGATCAACTCGAAGATGGCGCGCCTTGGTACACGCGCATGATTGCATCGATCACTCAAGTTACAAGTGAGAAGTAATGTCAACACCGATTGAAAAGCAGGTAACTGCTCAAGATTTAGCTTGTATCGAAACTCAACTCGGTCGCACACCCCGTGATGTTCACGCAATCGCATATCGCTGCCCATGCGGCAATGCCGCTGTCGTTGAGACTCCACCTCGCCTAAGTCACGGTGAACCATTTCCCACCTTTTATTACGCCACCTGCCCTCGTCTTACTGCAGCGATTTCAACCCTTGAATCAACTGGTCTGATGGCAGAGATGAACACACGACTAGAAACCGATGCCGAACTTGGTGGTACTTACGCTGCCGCACATGATGATTACCTTGCAGCACGTGCAGCACTCAAGATGGATGTTCCAGAAGTTGAAGGAATTTCAGCTGGTGGAATGCCTAACCGCGTGAAGTGTTTGCATTCACTCGTTGCACATTCATTATCAGCGGGTCCTGGCGTAAACCCACTTGGCGATGAAGCGCTAGCGCTATTGCCCGAATGGTGGAAGACCGAACCATGCGAGTAGCAGCTATTGATTGCGGAACCAACTCCATTCGCTTACTGATTGCAGATATCGAAGGTGATTCATTCCGCGAAGTCACACGTCTCATGGAAGTTGTTCGCCTCGGACAAGGCGTTGATAAGACAGGACAGTTCCACCCCGATGCAATCTCTCGTACACTGGCTGCAGTTGATCTCTATGCCGCAGAGATTGCAAAGCGCGGAGTTGAAAAGATTCGCTTCTGTGCCACAAGTGCCACTCGTGATGCCACCAACCGCGATCTCTTTATCGAAGGCGTCTTCGAACGCCTTGGTGTGCGCCCAGAAGTTATCTCTGGTGAAGAAGAAGCATCACTCTCATTCCTTGGTGCAACGCGAGATCTTCCACCATCTGATGGACCCTTTCTCGTCATCGATATTGGCGGAGGATCTACAGAGTTTGTTTTTGGCACCGATAAAGTCGAATTCGCAAAGAGTGTCAATATCGGATGCGTACGTATGTCTGAGCGTCACTTCACTCACGATCTGCCAGATAGCGGACAAGTCGCATCGGCCACTGAAGACATTGATGAAGCTATTGCCCAAGCTGCAAAGATTGTTCCCATCACTGCCGCAAAGACTTTGATCGCAGTTGCTGGCACTGCCACAACGGTTGCTGCAGCCGCACTCGATCTACCTACCTATGATCGATATGCAATCCATCTCTCACGAATTGCTGCAGAGAAAGTGCATTCTGCATCAAGGATGTTTCTTTCCAGCACACATGATCAACGTGCAGCACTTGGTTATATGCACCCAGGTCGCATAGATGTGATCTCTGCCGGAACACTCGTTCTTTCTCGCATCATGCGCGCCACAGGTGCCACTGAATTCATTGCATCTGAATCAGATATCCTCGATGGAATGGCCTGGTCTCTTGCCAAGTAGTTCGGCAAAAACTCTCCCACTTCTCAATAAAGAGATCATTGCCTGCACTGCTTGTCCACGTCTTGTTCAATGGCGCGAAGAAGTAGCTGTCACAAAACGTAAGGCATATGAAAATGAAAAGTATTGGGGAAAGCCTGTCCCATCATTTGGCAGCGATAAACCTAAGCTAATGATTATCGGTCTTGCCCCTGGTGCCCACGGTGCAAATAGAACAGGCCGTATTTTCACTGGAGATAGTTCAGGGGATTGGCTCTATGGATCACTTCATCGCAACGGAATTGCAAAGATTCCGACGAGCGCTTCAATCAAAGATGGGCAAGAACTGAAAGATACCCGCATAGCTTGTGCCGTCAGATGCGCACCCCCAGATAACAAACCAAGCACCGAAGAACGCCACACCTGTGCACCATTTCTAACTCACGAGTTTTCTTTAGCAAGCAAAACTACAAACGCATACCTTGCACTCGGTTCTTTTGCATGGCAGGCAACTATTTCAACTCTCCGCCAGTTAGGTCATGAGATCGAAACGACTAAATTTGCACACGGTGCCAAGGTCACATTTAAAGATGGAGATAAAAAGATCACGATCATTGGCTCGTATCATCCAAGCCAACAAAATACATTTACTGGAAAACTCACCAAAGCAATGCTCGATAAGGTGATTAAGCAGGCTGCAAAAGCTGCAGGTATTGGATAGTAGACTTCCCACTCGTACATGGCCCTCGTAGCCCAACGGCAGAGGCAGAGGACTTAAAATCCTCCAAGTGTGGGTTCGACCCCCACCGAGGGCACTACAAGTAAATTCAAATTAGAAACTCAGATTTCTTTTAAATCGTATACGATCTCAGTAGGATTCCAACATGAGAAGAATCTATAAAAATAACGATGGTTTGCTAGTTGAGCACAATGGAGAGTTCTTCTCGATTAAGCATTCACTCACCGATTTATTGTCAATGGAGATAAAAGAAGCTCGCTCGATTATTGAGGCAGCAAGTACTTTCGTGAAAGCACCAGCCCATTTGGTAGCACCGATAGATCCTTATCAAGAAGTATGGGCGTGCGGTGTTACTTACCTACGTAGCAAAGTAGGTCGCATGGAAGAGTCTGAGATTCCTGATCTATACAGCAGAGTTTATGACGCTGATCGGCCAGAGGTTTTCTACAAGACTGTTGGATGGCGAGTAGTTCCTAATGGCGAACCAGTTGGTATTCGTCGTGATTCTGGGTGGGATGTACCTGAGGCAGAGGCAGTTTTAGTTGTTAATTCACAGCAGGAAATCTTTGGATACACCCTCGGAAACGATATGAGTTCGCGTTCAATTGAAGGCGAGAACACTCTCTATCTTCCACAAGCTAAGTCTTATGAAAAGTCTTGCACGATTGGAAGTTTCATTATTCCATCGTGGGAAATTTCTGAAGCAGTATTTCCATTCACTCTCTCTGTTGAGCGCAATGGCGCAGAAGTCCTCGCCGGTGCATCTTCTAGCGGGGAGATGAAGCGTGGATTTACTGAACTTGTTGATTGGCTATTTCGCACGCTTCCGATGCCTCATGGTGCAATGCTTTTTACCGGTACTGGAATTGTTCCATCTGCTGATTTCACCCTTCATGAAGGTGACGTTGTAAAAATTGACGGTGGAGTTCTTGGCCAACTCAATAATCCTGTTGTTCTGGTCTCCTGAGGCTTAGGGAATTAACATGACAGTCGATAGACAAGTAAGAAATGCCCATGCTGCCTGGTTACAGATTCGTGACTGGGATAGCGCAAAGATTGTTGCACTCCTTGAATCAATCGCGAATGCTCTCGATCAAGCTAAAGCTGACCTTGTTCCTGTTGCGATGGAGGAGACCAATCTTCCTGAGGCACGTCTTACTGGTGAAGTAGGACGAACAACTGGCCAGTTACGCCTCATGGCTCGTGCGGTGGAAGATCGAACTTACTTAGATATAACAATTGATCACGCAGACTCTTCACTTACTCCACCACGTCCAGACTTACGCCTTAAGACAACTTCGCTTGGAGTTGTTGGAGTCTTTGGTGCAAGTAACTTTCCATTTGCATTCGGTGTAGCGGGAGGCGATACAGCTGCAGCTCTTGCTGCAGGGTGCGCAGTTGTAATCAAGGTAAACCCAGGACATCCACGCGTATCTCGGATGGTTGGCGAGATCATGATCGCTGCAGCACAGAAGGCCGGTGCACCAGCTGGTCTTATATCTCTCGTCGAAGATTTTGAAGCGGGAATGGCTCTTGTTGAACATCCACTTACCGCCGCAATTGCATTTACGGGATCTACACATGGTGGACGCGCGCTCTTTGATGCATCCAACAAGCGCGAAATTCCAATTCCGTTTTATGGCGAGTTAGGTGGCCTGAATCCAGTTTTCGTTACTCGTTCAATGGCATCCGAAAAAGCGAAAGAGACTGCTGAAGGATTTCTAGGTTCAATCACTATGGGAGCAGGACAGTTCTGCACTAAGCCCGGATTCTTAATTGTCGATGGCGCTAGCCAAATTAACGCTGAGCTGGCGACACTTGTGTCAGCAGCACCTGCACAGAAGCTACTCAATTCCAACATCGTGAAGTTACACGATAGAAATCGTGATGAAACAGCGCAAGTACCGGGAATGAAGCTAGTTGCCCAAAATCCTGCTGGTGGAGATACGAATGTATCTGTCTACACAATTTCTGGAAAAGATTTCCTTGCTGCAGGAGAAAGTGCGCGACGTGAGGTGTTTGGACCGACTGCAGTAGTTGTTGACTGCGCCGATACTGATGAATTGCTAAGAGTCGCAGAATCATTCTCTGGCACCCTCACCAGTGGAATCCATGCCATCGAAGGTGATCCAATGGTTCTCACGCAATTGATCTCAATTGTGGAACGTATTAGTGGCCGAATTGTGTGGAATCAATGGCCAACTGGATTAGCGGTGACATGGGCAATGCAACATGGTGGCCCGTATCCGGCTTCCACCAACCCATTATTTACATCGGTTGGAGCAAAGGCGATCCTGCGTTTTCGTAGACCGATTACCTATCAAAATTTCCCACAGAACTATCTCTCGCCTGTATTGCAAGATGGAGCTCCAGAACTCAACAGCGCCCGAATTAACGGCAGATAGGAACTCTGACAGGCTCGAAATGACTGGTTAAGGGTCGGTCTGACTCGCATCGCACCTACTAGGCAAAAGTTCTAGCCCTAGAATTGGGAGTGCAAGTTCAGGTATTCCCAAGGCATTATGAAAGGTGCTTTACGTGAAGAGTTCTAATCCAGTCCTAGCGCGTTCATTCTCGGGCAAAGGTTTTGCTCGTATGGATTCACAAGGTGTTCCAACACAGACTTTAGAAGAGACATTCTCAGCGCCATCTGCATCATCAGTGCAGACAGGTCGCATGACAATGGAAGATGTTGTCGTTAAGACTGCTTCCCTCTTTGCTGTTCTTCTAGTCGTTGGTGCATATGCATGGAATGCAAATCTCGGTGGCGGAGCGCTTCTGCTCGGCATGATCGGTGGCTTTGCTCTGAGCATGGTCAACACATTTAGTAAGACAATTCGTCCAGCACTCGTTGTTGCATACGCAGCATTCCAAGGTCTATTCCTTGGAACAATCACAAGTTATTTTGAAGCTGTATACCCAGGTATTGCGAGCCAAGCTGTACTTGCAACACTCTGTGCATTCGGTGGAATGCTCTTTGCATACCGCAGCGGACGTATTCGTGTAACTCCTAAGTTCCAGCGCGTGATGTTTGGCGCGATGATCGGTTACCTCGGTCTTGCACTTGTCAGCATCATTGCAAGCTTTACCGGTACACCTGGCGGACTTTACGGAGTCAGTGGACTCGGCTTGATTCTTGCAGCAGGTGGAGTTGTACTTGCTTCACTCTTTATCGTGATGGATCTAGATCAGATAGATCGCGCAATCAAAGCTGGCGTGCCACAGGTTGAATCTTGGCGCGCAGCATTTGGTTTGATGGTCACACTTGTCTGGCTCTACCTTGAAATGCTTCGCTTAATCGCAATCCTTCGCGGAAACGATTAATTCAGCGGTTCAATAATTTCATGAGATGCCCGGGACTTACGAGTCTCGGGCATCTTTATTGAGAGCACTATTGCAATACAGAAAACCAAACCGCTGAGGCCAAAGGCTGCGCGGTATCCGTAATGATCTGCAACAAAGCCAACGACAACAGGGCCTACGATCATTCCGGCATCGCCTGCCATCTGGAATAGAGCGATGACTTGTCCGCCCTTACCTTCAATGAGGTCGCCGACAACCGTGGCAGGAGCACTGGCTAGAAAAGCGTTACCAAGGCCAATAATTGCCATAGATAAGAAGAACATCAGTGGGTTGAGGGTGAGCGTCATGATAACGACGCCGATAAAGGAAATTATGGTTCCCACAATGAGAACAAATCTTCGTCCACGTTCATCTGAAAGTCTTCCTGCACGCAAGATCAGTGTTCCTTGAATGACGGCAGAGATAGTAAATCCCCAACCAACAACTGCAGCAGTTGATTTAAGTTGTTCGGTAATAAAGAGCGGCAAGATTGATGTGCGCACACCGAAGATAACCCAGCTTGCTACAAAGGTAATGATGAGTGCGTAGCGATACCCCTTAAGTGCGAAAGCATCTTTAAGTGACATCGCAACTTTCTTCTCCTCACTCCTTTTTGGTGCTTGTAGATGTTCGCTAGTAAAGAAGAAGAATCCGACTATGCCTGCGGCAGAGAGTGCGATGGCATAGACAAAGAATGGTGCGCGTAATGAAATAGCAGCAAGTCCCCCACCGATTGCAGGACCTGCAATGGCACCGAGTAAGAACGAGCCGTTATAGACAGACATAGCGTGGCCGCGTTGAGCATCACTTACTGAGCGCAAAATAACTGAGCTTGCAGCGACTGAGAACATGGAGGAACCGAGGCCACCTGCTGCGCGGAAGAAGAGAAGCTGGTTGTAGCTCTGGGCTATGCCGCATGCGCCAACTGAGAGTGCGACGAATGCAACTCCGACTGCAAAGACTGTGCGCTCACCAAATTTATCAACGAGTTTTCCAGAAAATAATCCAGAGGCAAAGCGAG
>CANLFL010000027.1 GCA_947489825.1 Candidatus Nanopelagicaceae bacterium | reverse complement strand
CGCCACTATCTCGTTGCCTGCGATAGCGATCACAAGATCATTGGTTGGGCGGGTGCAATGTGCGCTCAAGAGGGTGCTGATACGGATGTTTTGACCGTAGCTGTTGACCCTGACTTTCGTCTCCGCGGGATTGCGCGCCATATGGTGACTTCGCTGATTGATTGGGCCTATTCAAAGAAATCACCAACGATTTTCCTAGAGGTTGAAAAGAACAATGTGCCGGCACAGGCTCTCTATATCTCAGAAGGTTTTACTGTGATTTCGATGCGTCCTGATTATTACGGGGCAGGCATTGATGCCCTAGTGATGTCCAAGGTGCTCGAATGAATGCAATGAGAGGCCCGCTAGTACTTGGTATTGAGACTTCATGTGATGAGACTGCAATCGGAATCGTTGCAGGACGCACCTTGCTTGCCAATGTCATCGCATCAAGTGTTGACGAACATGCACGCTTTGGTGGAGTGGTGCCAGAGATTGCAAGTCGTGCCCACCTGGAAGCGATTCAACCAGCGCTAGCTCAAGCGCTTAAAGATGCGGGTTTAACGCTGCGAGATATTGATGCGGTTGCAGTCACGGCAGGCCCTGGACTAATTGGTGCGCTCTTAGTTGGAACATCAACGGCTGCAGGTTTAGCACTCGGACTTGGGCGTCCGATATACGCGGTCAATCATTTGGCGGCACACATCAGTGTTGATTACTTAACACATTCACATGCAGTCGAACCAACCATTGCTCTCTTGGTCAGCGGCGGGCACTCATCACTTTTAAAAATTGATGACATCACACATTCGATCACCAAACTCGGTGCAACGATGGATGATGCAGCAGGTGAGGCCTTTGACAAAATTGCGCGAATTATGGATTTAGGTTTTCCAGGTGGTCCAGCTATCGATCGCACCGCGCGCGATGGCAACCCAACAGCGATCGATTTTCCACGAGGACTTACAACTTCGGAGGATTGGAGAACTCGCCCTTACGATTTCTCATTCTCAGGACTTAAGACAGCAGTTGCTAGATACCTTGAAGCGACACCGCGGTATGCAAAAGCCGATGTTGCAGCTTCATTCCAAGAAGCTGTCGTGGATGTTCTTCTGCAGAAAGCAGTACGTGCCTGCCAAGAATCAGGAATCGATCGCCTTGTGATCGCAGGGGGAGTTGCTGCCAACTCGCGCCTTCGCCACCTGGCTACCGAGCGTTGCGAGCGCGCCAAGATCACCCTGGCCATCCCAGAACCAGCCCTCTGTACCGATAACGGGGCGATGGTGGCCTCTCTGGGGGCTCTGATGATCGCTGCCGGCCGTCCTGCCAGCCCGCTGGCCTTTGACGCGACTTCCTCAATGGATGTGGAGACTGTCAGCCTCTAGCCCAGTAAGCCCAGCCCGCTGGATTTGCGAGCGCTCCATCCCTTGCCTAGTCTTAGCGTTAGCACTCTCGACCCCACACTGCTAATAGCAAAAGGAGTAAGACCATGGCCATTGCCATTAAGCCACTTGAAGATCGCATCGTTGTTAAGACCAACGAGGCTGAGACAGTTACAGCATCAGGTTTGGTTATCCCAGATACCGCCAAAGAGAAGCCACAGGAAGGCGTAGTTCTAGCCGTTGGTCCAGGCCGCTTTGATGATGGCGTTCGCGTTCCAATGGATGTCAAGGTTGGCGATGTCGTTCTCTACAGCAAGTACGGCGGAACTGAAATGAAGTTCAACAACGAAGAGTTCCTCGTGCTTTCAGCTCGTGATGTTCTCGCAGTTATTGAGCGATAGACGATGGGAAAAATTTTAGATTTCGACGAGCATGCTCGTCGTGCGATGGAGCGCGGAGTAAATATCCTCGCTGACACCGTCAAAGTAACACTGGGTCCTAAGGGTCGAAACGTAGTGATTGCCAAATCATTTGGCGCACCAGTGATTACAAACGATGGCGTCACCATTGCAAAGGAAATTGAACTTTCAGATCCAGCCGAGAACATGGGCGCACAGCTTGTAAAGGAAGTTGCAACTAAGACAAACGATGTTGCAGGCGACGGAACAACAACTGCGACCGTATTGGCACAAGCAATGGTGAAGGAAGGTCTTCGTAACCTTGCAGCCGGTGCTCAGCCAATGGATCTTAAGCTCGGAATCGAAGCAGCTGTTGAGGCTGTCTCAAAGAAGCTGCACGAGATCGCTATTCCTGTAAAGGATCGCGCACAGATTGCAGATGTTGCAACAATCTCAGCTAAGGATCGCACCATCGGAGATCTCATCGCAGAGGCGATGGATAAGGTCGGCAAAGATGGCGTCATCACAGTCGAAGAAGCATCAACAGCATCTGTTGAACTCGAATTCACAGAAGGAATGCAGTTCGATAAGGGCTACATCTCCCCTTACTTTGTGACAGACCCAGATCGTATGGAATCAGTTCTAGATGATGCCTACATCTTGATCTCTGCAAATAAAATCTCAGCGCTAGCTGAACTTCTTCCAATCTTGGAGAAGGTTTCACAGGCAGGAAAGCCACTCTTGATCATCGCAGAAGATGTTGAAGGAGAGGCACTATCCACCCTCGTTGTTAACCGTATGCGTGGAGTATTTACTTCAGCAGCTGTTAAGGCTCCAGGCTTTGGCGATCGTCGTAAGTCAATGTTGCAAGATATTGCAATCTTGACCGGCGGACAGGTCGTCTCAAGTGAGATCGGCATGAAGCTTGATCAAGTTGCGCTGACAGATCTTGGACGCGCTCGCCGCATTGTGATCACAAAGGATGCAACAACAATCGTTGATGGAGCAGGGGATAAGGCAGCAGTTGCTGGCCGCGTCACTGAGATCCGCAACGAGATTGCAACATCTGATTCCGATTGGGATAAAGAGAAGTTGCAAGAGCGTGTTGCAAAGCTTTCAGGTGGCGTCTGCGTCATCAAGGTTGGTGCACATACTGAAGTAGAACTTAAAGAGAAGAAGCTTCGCCTTGAGGATGCAATCTCAGCTACTCGTGCAGCAGTTGAAGAAGGCATCGTTATCGGCGGCGGCGCAGCACTTGTTCATGCAGCAGATACTCTCGAAGGCGATCTTGGATTTACTGGAGATAAGGCAGTCGGAGTTCGTCTTGTTCGCAAGGCATGCGATGAGCCACTTCGTTGGATTGCAGAGAACGCTGGCCTTGAAGGCTATGTCGTCGTTGCAAAGGTACGTGCGCTTAGGGTCAATGAAGGCTTTAACGCAGCAACTGATGTCTATGGTGATCTTGCAAAAGATGGCGTTATCGATCCAGTTAAGGTGACTCGTTCAGCACTTGCTAACGCTGCATCTATCGCTGCAATGTTCATCACCACTGAGGCACTTGTATACGAGCGCCCAGCGGATGAAGAACCATCAGCTGGTGGCCACGGCCACTCACATGGACCTGGTGGCCACAGCCACTAGCTTGCTGCGTGGCTCGTAAACTCAGCCACTAGTTAGTAAATGTATTAACGAGAAAACCCCCGCGAATAAATCGCGGGGGTTTTCTCGTCTACGGAGGTTTTAAAAATTAGCTGGCGTGTGAAACAGAGTTCTCGGCAACGATTTCAGCAGGGATTGTCAAAGGTGTAACTCCTTGGCGCTCGAGGATTAAAGCGCGATCATCTTCTGAAAGGCCTCCCCAAATTCCATATGGCTCTTGCACGGCAAGAGCATGTGCGCGGCAGGCCGCGATGACAGGACAGCTGGCACAGACTGCCTTTGCTGCATTCTCGCGATTGCGGCGACGTGGACCGCGTTCTCCATCAGGATGGAAGAACTTCTCAGGATCAAGATCGCGGCATGCGCCTTTGTACTGCCACTCCCACTCTTCCATTACTGGAATTGGTAAGCGTGAAATCTCAGCCATCTCTTTACTCCTATTCATTCATCGTGAAACGCTACAGTACAACCGTTTCATAGGTTGTTCAAGTACCTAACGGGTCAAACTTGCTTCAGAGGCGAAAAATTCCCGAATTGAGCGTGATTTCAAGTGGTGAGATGGGCCACTAGGGGCCACGATTACCCCATGAGCCCAGCAGAGCAGCCGCCATTAGCCACAGGAGAGCTCCTGAGCGTGGCAGCGGTGGCTCGCAGGATTGGGGTTGCCCCAGCAACACTTCGCACCTGGGCTCGCAGGTACGGGATTGGGCCCCAGGCTCACGAGGCTGGATCACACCGCAAGTACTGCCCTGATGATTTAGCGAAGTTAACGTTGATGAGACGCCTTATTAGTTCAGGGGTTTCACCAGCAGATGCGGCAGAGCAAGCCAAGGCTCATGTTGGTGAAGTAGTTATTGCAGAGTTCACTTCACTCTGTCGTGAATGCAATGAAACGATTGATGCAATTTTCAATGCAGCAGAAGCACTTGATTCACTCTTTGTTGAAACGATGTTGCGCAATGAGATTTCAGAGAATGGAATTATCAGTGCCTGGCAAGAAGTATTTGTCCCTGTGCTTATCCAAGTCGGAGCTGCTTGGGAGAAATCGGGCAAGGGCATTGAAGTCGAACATATGCTCACCGAAATTCTCAAGCGAGTGCTGCGCGAATCAGTATCTGAAAATGTTGTGCCAGTAAATGCTCGTCCAGTGTTACTCGCTTCCGTTGGCGAAGAGCTTCACTCACTTGCGCTGCATGCACTCGCTGCTGCCTTGGCAGAGCGCGGTATTGAGACGCACTTCCTTGGCGCAAGAACACCTGTCGAAGCAATCTCCTCGATGGTCTCGCGCTTTGCACCTCCTGCTGTTTTCTTGTGGGCCCAGTTGCCGGTCAATGGAGATCCGAAATTTTTTGCTGGCATCCCTTCTGTCCGCCCAGCACCCCGCGTCATCATTGGCGGCCCTGGTTGGAATCCCGATAAGTGCCAGAACGCCCAATTTGTAGGCTCACTCACCCTTGCAGTAGATGAGATAGCGATGGCAGTCGGGGCCTAAGCCCACCGATAGACTGCGCCCATGAGCGAGCACGACAAGGTCACAATGCTTGGCCTGACTTATGACGATGTCCTGCTGCTGCCTGATGCCTCCGAAGTTGTTCCCAGCGAAGTAAATACTTCGACCTGGTTGACGCGCAATATCTCATTAGCAGTGCCACTGGCTTCTTCTGCGATGGATACCGTTACTGAATCTGCCATGGGAATTGCGATGGCAAAGGCTGGCGGAATCGGAATCATTCACCGCAATTTTTCTATCGAAGATCAAGTCACTCATGTCAAGCTTGTAAAAAACGTTGGCCTTGCGGGTGCTGCAGTTGGTGTTGGCGATGATGGATATGCACGCGCACAGGCCCTGATCGAGGCCGGTGTTGATGTTGTCGTAGTTGATACGGCGCACGGCCACCACCGCGCAGTGTTGGAGGCGATCGAGCGCATTAAAAAGTTTTCGCCAACAACAGAAATCATCGGCGGCAATATCGCAACACGTGCTGGTGCACAGGCGTTGATCAATGCCGGAGCAGATGCGGTAAAAGTTGGCGTTGGTCCAGGATCGATTTGTACAAATCGTGTTGTTGCAGGCGTCGGTGTTCCACAAGTAACTGCAATCATGGAAGCTGCTAAGGCATGTAACAAGGCTGGCATTCCACTGATCGCAGATGGCGGATTGCAATATTCAGGAGATATCGTCAAGGCAATTGTTGCTGGCGCACACTCTGTCATGCTTGGTTCGCTGTTGGCCGGATGCGATGAGTCACCAGGTGAGCTCATTGAAATTGATGGCCGCAAATTTAAGGCTTACCGTGGAATGGGTTCACTCGGTGCGATGCAATCTCGCGGAGAGCAGAAGTCATACTCTAAAGATCGCTACATGCAAGATGATGTTTTAAGTGAAGATAAATTAGTTCCAGAAGGCATTGAAGGAAAAGTCGCCTACCGCGGATCTGTGGCCGAAGTTGTCCACCAACTCGTTGGCGGATTGCGCAGCGGCATGGGATATGCCGGAGCTCCAGATATCGAAACACTTCGCCGCGATGGACACTTAATTCAAATTACCGCTGCCGGGCTACAAGAGAGCCATCCTCACGATGTGCTTCATGTAGCTGATGCACCTAACTACACACAGGTTAAGTAAGGAGAGCGACCATGGATATCGAAATCGCACCAGGAAAACGCGCTCGCCAGGCTTACTCATTTGACGATATCGCCATCGTGCCAAGTCGTCGCACACGTGACCCAGAGGATGTATCGACTGCGTGGCAGATCGATGCTTACAAATTTGAGCTACCGATGTTGGCAGCGCCTATGGATTCAGTTGTTTCACCAGAGACTGCAATCGAAATCGGACGCTTGGGTGGACTCGGCGTACTTAACCTTGAAGGTTTGTGGACACGGTATGACGATCCACGTATTCCTTTGGGTGAGATCGCATCAATGCCAGATAAGCATGCAACCCGTCGTATGCAGGAAATTTATAGCGCACCAATTCGCCCAGAACTGATCAAAGAACGCATTCAAATGATTCGCGATGCTGGTGTCACTGTTGCAGCATCACTTTCACCACAACGGACCGCAGAACTTCATAAGGCTGTTATTGCAGCAGGTGTGGATATCTTTGTTATTCGCGGTACCACTGTTTCGGCAGAGCACGTTGCATCAGAGCGCGAAGCACTTAACTTGAAGAAATTTATCTACGAACTCGATGTCCCTGTCATCGTTGGTGGAGTTGCCACGGCAACTGGCGCACTTCACTTAATGCGAGCAGGTGCTGCCGGTGTATTGGTTGGATTCGGCGGCGGTGCAGCACACACCACACGCAAGGTATTAGGAATCGAAGTTCCGATGGCATCAGCAGTTGCAGAAGTTGCTGCAGCTCGTCGTGAATATTTAGATGAATCTGGTGGACGTTATGTCCATGTCATTGCAGATGGTGCAGTCGGTCGCTCTGGTGATATCGCTAAAGCAATTGCAATGGGAGCCGATGCCGTGATGATGGGATCCCCTCTTGCAAAAGCAACACAGGCCCCTGGACTTGGTTGGCACTGGGGATCAGAGGCACATCACGGGCAACTTCCACGTGGAGAGCGCGTCAATGTGGGCACCGTCGGTTCACTTGAAGAGATTTTGCTTGGCCCTTCACATAGTGCTGACGGTTCAATGAACCTCTTTGGTGCACTTCGTCGCTCCATGGCAACCTGCGGATATTCAGATGTGAAATCTTTCCAGCGCGTAGAGGTGCTTATTAGCCATGGCAAGTAACGTCACTTCCGGTGGCGTTCTAGTCGTCGATTTCGGTGCACAGTACGCGCAGCTCATCGCTCGTCGCGTCCGTGAAGCCAGCGTCTATTCAGAGCTTGTTCCGCACTCAATTACTGCAGCCCAAGTGCTCGAGAAGAAGCCAGCGGCAATTATTCTCTCTGGCGGACCATCAAGTGTCTATGCAGAGAATGCGCCGACCTTTGATTCAGCGATTCTTACTTTAGGAATTCCCGTCTTTGGAATCTGTTATGGATTTCAAGCGATGGCGCAAGGATTAGGTGGAGTCGTTAGCCAAACTGGAAAATCTGAATATGGTCGCACTGATTTAAAGGCGATGAGCACCTCAAAAACTTTTGCTTCAATCCCTACTTCACAGAAAGTCTGGATGTCACACGGGGATGCGGTAACGCAAGTGCCTGCAGGTTTTTCAATCACAGCATCTACATCTGATACTTCAATTGCAGCATTTGAAAATGAGACAGGACTTCTTGCTGGTGTTCAATTCCACCCAGAAGTTCTTCACTCCGAGCACGGTCAGGCAATTCTTAAGAACTGGCTAATTAATATCGCTAAGTGTCCTGCCACATGGACCACTGCAAATATCGCAGCCGATGAGATCGAAAAAGCTCGCAACGTCATCGGATCTAAGCGAGTGATCTGCGGTCTCTCAGGTGGCGTCGATTCTGCCGTGGCAGCTGCCATCATTCAAAAGGCTGTGGGCGATCAACTTACCTGCGTCTTTGTCGATCATGGCCTTTTACGTAGCGGTGAATCAGAGCAAGTCCAACGCGACTTTGTTGCATCAACCGGTGTTCAACTTGTTGTCGTCGATGCCGTTGATCAATTCTTAAGCGCACTCAAAGGCGTCACAGATCCAGAAGAGAAGCGAAAGATCATTGGTCGTGAATTCATTCGCTCATTTGAGAAAGCTGCCCGAGATATTGCAGCAGGTGGAGATGTTGAATTCTTAGTACAAGGAACTCTCTATCCAGATGTTGTTGAATCAGGCGGGGGATCAGGTACTGCCAACATTAAATCTCACCACAATGTGGGCGGATTGCCAGATGATTTGAAGTTCTCTCTCGTTG
>CANLFL010000026.1 GCA_947489825.1 Candidatus Nanopelagicaceae bacterium | reverse complement strand
TTTCGATGGTGGTTACGGCTCAGGTTTACTTGCAGCAAGTGTTGGCCAGAAAAAGGCTCGCGAAATTTGGTTTATGACGCGCCAATACGATGCGCAAGAAGCGCTCGCAATGGGACTCATAAACACCGTTGTTCCCATCGATCAACTAGAAGCTGAAACAGTTTCTTGGTCTCGCGAGATGCTCCGCAACTCACCAATGGCTCTGCGTCTATTGAAGTCAAGTATGAACGCAGCAGATGATGGACTTGCAGGAGTTCAACAGCTTGCAGGTGATGCCACCCTTCTCTTCTACTTAAGCGAAGAAGGACAAGAAGGACGCGATGCTTATAAAGAAAAGCGCGATCCTGACTTCGGTAAATTCCCTAAGCGCCCCTAATTCTTATGCTCGATGACCTACTTGCAACACTTCGCGTAATTACTCTTCCTACGCGTACCAATTTTCGCGGCGTTACCTATCGCGAAGTCGCACTGATGCAAGGCCCACAAGGCTGGGGGGAGTTCTCACCATTTCTGGAATATGACGACAACGAGTGCCGGCCATGGCTAGCTAGCGCGATAGAGGCAGCGACAGTTGCTCGCCCTGAACGATTCCGCGATGCCATTGCAGTCAATGGCACCATCCCAGAACTTAACGATGTAAAAAAACTTGAATCCCTGATGGAGAGTTATTCAGGCGTTAAAACTTTCAAAGTAAAGGTGGGTCGCAATCTTGGCGAAGATATCGCCAGAATTACAAGGGTGCGTTCCCTTGCACCGAAGGCAGCCATCCGGGTTGATGTCAACGGACTCTGGAGCGTTGATGAAGCACTCACAAATCTATATGCGTATTTCGAAGAGGTAGGCCCGATCGAATATGTTGAGCAACCATGTGCGACAGTTGAAGAACTCCGTGAATTAAAAAGCAAGATAAAGATCACGCTTCGCATTGCAGCAGATGAAATCATTCGCAAGGCTGCCGATCCATCTGCAATTGATCTGACTGACGCTGCCGATATTTTGATGCTCAAAGTGCAACCACTTGGTGGAATACAACGTTCGCTAGAGATTGCAGCCCATCACGGCCTTCCAGTTGTTGTCTCAAGCGCACTAGAGAGTGCAATCGGAATCGAATACGGGCTAGATCTTGCAGCAAGTATTAAAGAGCTCACCTTTGATTGCGGATTGGCAACGGGATCACTCTTAGCCAGTGATGTTGCAGAACATGAAATCATCGATGGCAAGATCACTTTAGGTCAGATATCTCCACAGTTAGACGGTCTTGTTGTGTCAGCTGAACGCTATGAATGGTGGAAGAATCGCATCATGAGAGTCGGAGCGTTACTTACATGAGTGAAGCAACGACCCTAGCGCGCGTCATTGTCAGACAGATCATTGAAGCCGGCATTACCGATGCCGTTCTGGCACCTGGATCCCGCAACGCACCTTTATCAATCGCCTTCTATCAAGCAGAGCAGGCAGGTTTAATTAATCTTCACGTAAAGATTGATGAACGCGGTGCAGCGTTCTTTGCCCTTGGCCTGACAAAGGCACTAGGGCATCCTGTTCCAGTTATCTGTACAAGTGGAACAGCGGTAGCAAACTTTCACCCAGCAGTTCTTGAAGCCTCACATAGCAATGCGCCATTGTTGTTACTTACAGCTGATCGCCCAGCACGACTTCGCAGAACAGGCGCAAATCAAACAACTGAACAGGCACGCATATTTGGAAAAGCAGTGCGCTACTTTGCTGATGTATCAGGGTCGGCATATCCGATGGAGCTTCCATTTAATTCACTTCAATCAGGTCCGGTCCATCTCAATATTCAATTTGAAGAACCACTTATCGGTGACTCAGATATTTCGTGGCTAGATAATGTAAAAATTACAATCCCTCAAGTATTTGATAGAAAGAGTCCAGGTACTTTTTATACAAAGTCCACACGAGGTCTCTTAGTAATTGGACATGATCGTGCAGGTTTGTCGCAAGAGAGTGCCCAGAAATTTGCATCTGAACTTGGCTGGCCCGTTATCGCCGAAGATCCACTCTCTTTCGAAGGCGCAGCCGCACATGCCAGCATCTTTCTTACTTCAACAAAGATTCGAAGTGAAGTAAAGCCAGATACAGTAGTGATCATCGGGCGGACTACGCTTTCTCGAAGCGTCAATACATTGATCGCTGAAGCACGAAAGACGGTAATCATCGATCCTCGCATGGCAACTGTCGATCAGGATCGAATGGGAAATCAGAAATTTCTAGCACTTCCACAGATTCAAGTTCCAACTGCAGATCCTGATTGGGTGGCAACGTGGAAGAAACTTGGAGAACGTGCATCAAAGGTAGTCGCCGAGTTAGCCACATGGTCTGAGGAAACTATCGCTCGTGATTTTGCAGCGGCTCTTCCAGCAGGAGCATCGCTCTTTATTGCATCATCACGACCAATTCGCGATTTGGAAGGATTTGCTCAACCTCGAGAGGGCGTACAAGTTTTTGCTAATCGTGGATTAGCAGGTATCGATGGAAACATTTCTACCGCACTTGGTATCGCCTCACGATCAGAGAAAACTTTTGCAGTACTTGGCGATCTTGCATTTCTACATGATGTGAGCGCACTTTCACATGCAGGTAATCCTGACTTACGACTCTTTGTCATTGATAACAACGGTGGCGGAATCTTCTCAACACTTCCACAAGCCGGAGTTGATGGATTTGAGAAGATTTTCGGCACTCCGCACGGTAGGGATATCCAAGCAATCGCAACATCTTTTGGAGTCAAGACCTCAAAAATTTCAACAAGTGGCGAGCTCACACAAGTGGTTGCAGCGCCTGTTAAGGGCTTTGAAATCGTCGTTGTTCAGGTTCCCTCACGCCAAGAAAATGGCGACTATCTCAAGAGTATCTACGCGAAAATGGAATCACTCTAGAGCGCTACGCATCGGCGCAAATTTTGCATTGCTTTCGTGAAGTTCTTTCTCTGGATTTGATCCTGAAACGATTCCACAACCAGCAAAGATTCGAATTGTTGTATCTGTGACCTGACCACAGCGAAGAGCGATTCCGAGTTCGCCATCTCCGCGCGAATCAATCCAACCAACGGGCCCGGCATAGCGACCCCGGCTCATTCCCTCGATAGATGAAATCACTTGAGAAGCTAGATGTGTGGGGGTTCCACAGACTGCAGCTGAAGGATGAAGTCTGGAAAGAAGTGAAAAAGCGTCGACATCAATCTTTGATTCGATGAGTGCGCCAGTTACATCGGTTGCAAGATGCATGACGTTTGCTAGGTGTAATACAAATGGTGACTCTGGAACATTCGTTGAGGTACAGAATGGTTCGAGCGCATCTGCTACTGAGCGCACCGCATACTCGTGTTCTTCTAGATCTTTGGATGAACGTGCAAGGGATGCTGCAAGTGCTAAATCTTTCTCGTCATCACCGGTCTTGCTAATTGTTCCAGCCAAAACGCGCGAAGTAACCATGCCGCGAGTAAGGCGGAGCAAGAGTTCAGGGGTTGCTCCAACGAGATTATCGACAGCAAATACATAGGTAGATGGATATTGCTCACTTAAATTATTAAGAATCGGGCGGATATCAATGGTGCGATCGGCGACTGCGACTAAGTCACGGGCTAGTACAACTTTTTCTAACTCGCCGATTTCGATTTCACCTTTAGCTGTTGCTACGCGAGACATCCATTCATTGGGAGTGAGGGATCCATCTGCCCAGGCAAACTCTGCGTGGCTGAGTTCAGGTGCTTTCTTTGGTAGGTAAGGCTGTGCTTTATCGCCGATCCAAGTCATCCATGAGACGCCAGACCGTGTACCGACAACTACTTGCGGAATAACCAGTACCGACTCTTCATTTTCATCGAATGAGAAAGATGAGAAAACTATTGGCCCGGTACCGCTGACATTGAGAGTGTTTACAACGTTAAAAGTTGCCAGCTGTTCGGCCCACCATTGCCGAGCAGCTCTAAAGCGATTTGGTCCACTTACTGTTGTCTTCGCGTATTCGCCCCAACCCACAACGCCTTGACCAGCGCGAACCCAAGAGAATGCGCCACTTTCAGGAAGTAGATCCAGAAGTGGCAGGTGGGAAGAAACCTTTGAGGTTGTTACAGGAATAAGGGAAGTCATAGAAAATTAGGCGTTAAGTTTTCGCGAAATTCTCTTCCAGATCAGTGGAAGTGAGGTTGCAGTAATTGCAATTTTAAGTGCTTCACCAAAGATAAATGGTGTGAGTCCGGCGGCAATAGTCTGTGACCACGTCATATCTAAACTAAAGTGAAGCCAAGTAAGTCCGAATCCAAAGATGATGACGCTTCCAAGAATGAGCATGGGAAAAGATGTGCGGAATTTCTGATCTGCTTTTCTATCGGCGAGGTAACCAATGACAATGGTGGCAACTAACATTCCGATGAGATATCCACCGGTTGCACTTGTGATTCGCGCGAGGCCGTGGCTAGGAAGCGTTGCAGAAGGTGCAAAGAGTGGAGCTCCAGCAATTGCTGCCAATAGATATGTAGCAAAAGTTGCGGTGGCTAAACGGGCGCCGTAAGTAGTTGCAATAAGAAAGACGCCAAGTGTTTGGCCTGTGACAGGAACAGGTGATCCAGGAACCGGGATTGCAATCTGGGCGAGCGTGGAGAGGAAAAGGACTCCGCCGACAAGAAAGAGGGCTTGCGTTAAAACGGTGGAAGCTGGAAAAACAGCGCTGCGCAGCGTCTGTGAGGTTGCACGACTTGAAGTCATTCCTTGGCCATCCTTTTTCGAAGTTGTGGATAAGCCTACCTTCAGCGAGAATAAGGGCATGTCACGCGCGAATATGGATAAGAATCCGCAGGAAGTAGCTGCGATGTTCGATGGAGTCGCTCGTCGCTATGACATCGTCAACGATATTTTGAGCCTGGGTCGCACCAAGGCTTGGCGCAAGGCCGCCACCAAGGTGATTGCCCCTGCCCCAGGGATGAAGATTCTGGATATGGCCGCTGGCACCGGGTCGAGCTCGGCCCCTTTGGCTGCAGCCGGTGCCGATGTGATCGCAGCCGATTTCTCCGAAGGCATGATCGCGGCAGGCAAAAAGGTCCGCCCAGATCTGAGCTTTATCAAAGCCGATGCCCTTAATCTGCCCTTTGAAGATAACTCCTTTGACCTCTTTACTATCTCTTTCGGCCTTCGAAATACCCAGAACACCGCCAAGGCGCTGGCTGAGGCCCGCCGAGTAGTTAAATCTGGTGGCCGCTTGGTCGTCGTTGAATTTTCCAGCCCGACCTTCGCTCCATTTAGAGCTATCTATATGAATTATTTGATGCGCGCCTTGCCCTTTATTGCTCGCAAGACCTCATCAAATCCCGATGCCTATATCTATCTCGCTAATTCGATTCGGGCATGGCCTGATCAAAAGGCGCTCGCGGCGCAGATTGTCGATGCGGGGTGGACCCAAGTGGGTTGGAAGAATCTGACTGTCGGAGTTGTGGCAATTCACATGGCTGTTGCCCCTTAGTCGATTTCCCCTCACGCTCCCAGCGCCTAGACTTACGCACCGTGAGCGCTAATCCATACGTCCCGATCCTGATTCTCTTTGCAATCGGCTTTGGCTTTGCAGCTTTTTCAGTCGGAATCGCAGCAGTGACAGGACCTGCTCGCTATAACCGCGCTAAGCAAGAGGCTTATGAGTGCGGAATCGAACCTTCACCACAAGCGCTCGAAGGTGGTCGCTTTCCAGTGAAGTACTTCCTTACAGCAATGCTCTTTATCGTCTTTGATATTGAAATCGTCTTCCTCTATCCATGGGCTGTGACATTTGATCAGCTCGGACTCTTTGGATTAGTTGAAATGGCAATCTTTATTGGAACGGTATTTATCGCTTATGCATACGTCTGGCGACGTGGTGGATTGGAATGGGATTAAGCCATGGGTCTTGAAGATAAATTACCGAGCGGAATTCTTCTCTCAACCGTTGAAGGTTTAGCGGGATATATGCGCAAGAGCTCGCTCTGGCCGGCAACTTTTGGTTTAGCGTGCTGTGCGATTGAGATGATGGCAGTTGGTTCTGCGCCAAAGCATGACATCTCTCGTTTTGGAATGGAGCGCTTTAGCGCATCTCCTCGTCAAGCAGATCTCATGATCGTTGCCGGTCGCGTATCGCAGAAGATGGCTCCAGTGCTTCGCCAAATTTATGATCAAATGACTGCGCCAAAATGGGTTATCGCAATGGGTGCATGTTCATCTTCAGGTGGAATGTTTAATAACTACGCAATTGTTCAGGGAGTCGATCACGTTGTCCCTGTAGATATCTATCTTCCAGGATGCCCACCGCGTCCAGAGCAGTTGATGGATGCAATCATCAAATTGCACGAACAAATTAGTAATACAACTCTTGGACCTAATCGCGAAGCAGTGATTAAGGAAGTCGAAAAAGCAGCGTTAAATGCTCGCCCTACGATTCAGCTCGGTAATTTCCCGCTAGAAGGAACGCACGCATAATGAGCGAAACTCAACAGGGAATGTTCGGTGCTAGCGGCACCGGCGATACCTCAGGCTATGGCGGGCTAGTTCGCCAAGGCGCATCCGCTGGATCAACAGAGCGTCCATTCGGTGGGTACTTTGATCAGGTTGCCGATGATCTAGAGCGCGCATATCCAGATTTTGCAGATGCAATTACTCGCGTAGTTGTTGATCGCGGCGAACTTACGCTTCACATTAAGAGAGAGCGCCTTGTAGAAGTTGCCCGAATCTTGCGCGATAAGTTGCTCTTTGAAATGTGCATGGGAGTCTCAGGAGTGCACTATCCAGAGCGCACTGGCAGCGAATTGGTGGCTGTCTATCCATTGCTTTCAATGACAAAGAATCAACGAATTCGCCTTGAGGTTTGCACAGCGGATGTAGATCCACACATTCCTTCAGTAGTTGAGGTTTGGGGCGGAAACAATTGGCACGAGCGCGAAACATTCGACATGTTCGGAATTATCTTTGATGGTCACCCAGGACTTACTCGCATCTTGATGCCAGATGATTGGGATGGACATCCACAACGTAAGGATTATCCACTTGGTGGAATCGCAGTTGAATACAAGGGTGCAACAACGCCTGCCCCATCACAGCGGAGGGCATACGAGTGAGCACAACATTTGATCCATACGCATCTTCGCGCGAAACCACCGAAGGTACTGTCTATTCAGTGACCGGCGGCGATTGGGATGAAATCGTCTCAGAGATCGGTGAAGCAAAAGAAGAGCGCATCATCGTCAACATGGGTCCACAACACCCATCAACGCACGGTGTACTTCGCCTTGTTCTAGAGCTCGAGGGTGAAACTGTTACAGAAGTTCGCCCAGGTATCGGATATCTGCATACAGGCATTGAAAAAAATATGGAATTTCGCTCATGGACTCAAGGAACAACATTTGCAACACGTATGGATTACTTAAGCCCAATCTTTAATGAGACTGCGTACTGCTTGGCAATTGAGAAGCTCCTTGGAATTACAGAAGATGTTCCAGAGCGCGCTTCTGTCATTCGTGTATTGATGATGGAGCTCAACCGAATTTCATCTCACATGGTTGCACTTGGTACTGGAGCCCTCGAGCTCGGTGCAATGGGCCCAATGTTCTTTGCATTCCGCGAACGCGAGATTGTGCTCGATGCATTCGAAGCAATCACTGGTCTTCGTATGAATATGGCATACGTTCGCCCGGGCGGCGTTCAACAAGATCTTCCAGAAGGAATGACAACGCGTCTTCGCGAACTAGTGAAGACACTTCGTAAGAACTTCAAAGATAACGAGCGCCTCTTGGTAGGAAATACCATCTGGATGAAGCGCACTGTTGGTATTGGTTATCTCGATTTAGCCGGATGTACAACACTTGGAATTACAGGACCAGTACTTCGCTCAACTGGATTGCCTTGGGATCTGCGCAAGATGAATCCATATTGCGGATATGAAAATTATGATTTCGATGTAGTTACTGCAGATACCTGCGATGTCTACGGTCGATTCCTCATCCGTATGGCAGAGCTCGAACAATCACTTCGCATTATCGAACAAGCAGTCGATAAACTCGATGCACTTAAAGGCGCACCAATAATGGTTGCCGATAAGAAGATTGCATGGCCGGCACAGCTTGCACTCGGTGCAGATGGACTTGGTAACTCACTTGATCACATTCGCGAAATCATGGGTTCATCGATGGAATCTTTGATTCACCACTTCAAACTTGTTACTGAAGGATTTCGCGTTCCTGCCGGACAGGTATATGTAGCAATTGAATCTCCACGCGGTGAACTTGCAGCCCACATCGTCTCAGACGGTGGAACACGTCCATATCGCGCCCACTTCCGCGAACCATCTTTTAATAACTTGCAAGCAACATCTGCAATGAGTGAAGGCGGAATGATCGCTGACATTATTGGCGCTGTTGCTTCTATCGATCCTGTGATGGGAGGCGTTGACCGCTAATGTCATCTGTAGACC
>CANLFL010000025.1 GCA_947489825.1 Candidatus Nanopelagicaceae bacterium | reverse complement strand
TCCAATTTGGCGAACAACCATTTCGCGATCAACATTTTCGCGGCGAGCTAAGAATTCACCATCTGTAATTACTGTTCCGCGGCGGCGGTATGGCTCGCGGTAATCTCCGCGTGAATCTCCACGGTCACGATCACGACCACGATCGCGCTCACGACGGTTACGAGTTCCTCGTTCTGCACGTTCTGCGCGCTCTGCACGTTCTGCGCGAGCTGGACGCTCACGTACTTCGCGAACCTTGACGACAGTTACGACGCCATCTTCATCAATTGTTTCTCCTGGAGTAACATCTTCTCCTGCTGCACGACGGCGGCGGCGGCGACGATGTGTAGTGCCATCTGCAGAGTCGCTCGAAGAACCATCTTCTGACTCTTCTGTTGAATCTTCCTGTGAATCTGCATCTGCGCCTTCAGCACCTTCACCTTGCGGGCGACGACGTCCGCGTCCTCCGCGGCGACGGCGACGATTACGGCTGCGTGGATCTGAATAACTGTCATCACCGGCTGCACTGGCCGCACTGGCCGCTGGTGAGGAATCTTCTGCAACAACTTTCTCATCACCGCTCTTAGCTTTTGCGCGGCGTGGCGCCTTTGCAGGAGCTTCAGCTGCTTCAGCTGCTTGAAAAATTGGGACCGGAATCGCAGCAGCGCGTTTACGCGTCTTGGGAGCTGCTTCCGCCTCGGGTGCTGGTGCGACAACAGATACTTCTGTATTTTCGCTGCCTGCTTTTGACTTACTTTTTTTAACCGCACGCTTGCGCGGTGACTTTGGCTCGATTGCCATCACTATAAAATCCTCTACGCCATTACTTATGTATTGGCTTGCTATGGCTCAAGTCTCCCTGAGCAAATTTTTCTATCGATCCCACTGTGGGTTCGATACCCAAAACTTCCTACTTAAAATTACCTAAATTTAATGAGTCCGCCGCTGGCGCGATATGAATCGCTAGCCGCGCTGAACTGTTGGCTAATTATGGCAGATCAACGGCCAATATTCCTAAATTAGCGTGAATCAGCCACGTTGGCGAGCGTAAACGTTCTGGAGGAGGCCAAATCCGATCATATTGGCGAACATGCTTGATCCTCCGTAAGAAAGGAATGGCAACGGCACTCCCGTCATCGGCATCAACCCCAGGGTCATACCGATATTTTCAAAGGTCTGAAATGCAAACCAACTGAGAACTCCTACGCAGACCAGTCGACCAAAGGCATCGGTTGATCTTCGTGCGATGGAGAAAGCTCGCATTAATATCGTCAGATATAAGACCAGAATAAATCCACTTCCGAGGAAGCCTAACTGCTCACCTGCAACGGTAAAGATAAAGTCTGTCTGCTGCTCTGGCACAAACCGACCACTAGTTTGAGGACCATCAAATAAACCTGTGCCCAGAAATCCTCCAGAGCCCACAGTAATGCGAGCCTGTCTGAGTTGATAACCAGCACCTTGAGAATCAGCATTGGGATCGACAAAAGATTGAAGTCGCTTCACCTGGTAATCATTGATCACACCTAGCTTTGCTGCACCAAATCCACCCAAGAGTGCAACAAGAAGTAGCCCAACTACCCAACGGGTTGGTGCACCAGATGCACCAATCATCGCAACTACTGAGATGCTAATGATAAAGACGGTACCCATATCCGGTTGCAGCAAAATCAACCCCACTGGAATCGCTGCAATTAAGAGCGCTTGAATTACATCTCTACTTGTCGGTTCATCATTTTCGTGACGATACTCGGACAGGAGCATTGACATTCCTACAATAATTGAAATCTTTGATAGCTCTGCCGGCTGAATTTGAAATCCACCCGGAAGTGGAATCCATGCCTGTGCACCATTTACTTCGCTACCAAGACCTGGGATGAGAACTGCTGTGAGGCCAATGACTCCAAGCCCCCAGACTATTGGCGTATAAGCACGGAGCATGCGATAGTCAATGACAGTTGTTCCCCAGGCAAGCAATATTCCAATGACAATATTGATGACATGACGTTTCAGGTAATACTGCGGGTCCAAGTCATTTGCTGCATACCAATCACGTGTTGCGGCATAGACCAATAAGGTTCCGAGAAAGAGAAGTAGACCGACGGCAAGAGTAAGAATGGGATCAAAGCCCCAAAATGAATGAGTGGTTCGGGTGCGACGGAATCCTTGGCGCTGACTAATCAAGCTAATGGCATCTCCTTTACCTTCGTCGCAGGAGAGATCTTAGGTAATTTCACGGGCGGTTTGCCTTCAGGGTAGATCGCCGCACCGGGAACGACCTTGGATCCCATCACGCCAAAGAGGGTTTCGTAAATTTGTCGAACTCCGACACCAGATGAAGAAGAACCAAAGCCACCTTGAGAGACCATCATGACAACAGCAAAACGTGGCTTCTCAGTTGGTGCATAGGAGGCAAACCAAGATGTGTCACTCTTGAGAGTTCCGTTTGCATTTTTACCAAAGACTTGAGCAGTTCCCGTTTTTCCGCTGACAGCGATTGGGAAGCCAGCAAAGGCACCAGCACCGGTTCCACTCGTTACTACTTCTCGTAGCGCTGCCTCTAGAAATTCAATTGTCGCTTTTGTTGCAGGTATCGTTCCTAGCTTCTCAGGCTCCATTGTCTGGATAATTTCACCATCTGTTGTCACGATTGCCTTACCGATAGTTGGTTTCCAAATCGTGCCACCGTTACCGATTGCGGCATACATCTGCGCCAACTTCAAAGGTGTAATAACGGTATCGCCTTGACCAATTGAGAAGTTAACAGCATCACCGGCACGGATCTTGTCTCCATCTAGACAGTTCTCACGTGCCAGCTCAATGAGAAAAGCTGTCTGTTGAGCCTTTGAAGCTCGCTCCTTATAGTTGCAATAGAAATCTTTATTCTCTTCATACCAAGATTTACGCCACTCACGATTGGCCAGGCGCCCGGAAGATTCCGATGGAAGGTCAATCCCTGTCTTCTGACCAATTTGAAATCCTTCGGCGGCCTTAAAGAAGTAATCATTTGGATTGGCTTTTGGTCTTAATCCACCGTCTTTAAGCCACTCAGCAAAGGCTATTTTGTACCAGATCGTGTCGCAAGAAACAGCAATCGCCTTTTTGAGTGAGAGACGACCTTGAGACTTACTTTCGAAGTTCTGGAATGCGCGAGTTCCAACCTGATATTCGGATGGACAGTCATAACTTGAATTAAGGTCATAGCCGGCGTTTGCGGCGGCAACAACCGAAACAGATTTGAATGTAGAAGCTGGCGCAAATAGACCTTGCAGCGCACGAGAAAGTGCTGGCACTCCAGCTTCTTCAGAATAGAGATCACTCGCTTGCTTGACAGTTAATCCTCGTTCAAAAGCATTCGGGTCATATGTTGGGTAAGACGCAAGTGCCAGAATACGTCCTGTAACGATATCCATCACAACCGCTGCGCCACCATCTGCTCGATAACCACTGGCACGAGAGCGTGCGACTGCAGCGGCTAACGCTTTTTCACTCGCCGCTTGAAGTCGGGCATCAATACTTGTCACAACGTGGTTTCCACCTACTGGGTTTGTGACTTTGCCCGTTCTTGTGACAGCTTCTTTACGATCAACTATCACGGTCTTAATTCCGGGGGTACCTCTTAAAAATTCATCGTACTGAACTTCAAGTCCGGCTTTACCAATCGATTCAGATCTAAAGTAACTTCGGCCGTTATCTCCCGCCAGATCTCCTTCAGTCAGTGGACCTATATATCCGAGAAGATGAGCCGCATTAGCTCCAGCATTTGCCGGATAGAATCGAATTGCAATTGGTTCAGCATCAACTCCAGGGAATCGATCTGAACGTTCGACTATTTGGAGAGCAAGAGTCGGGTCAGCATCCTTCGTAATTGGAATTGGTTGAAAACGTGAACCTGTCCAACATCCTGCACGCTTACCCTTTTCGAGTTCTCCACAGAGTCTGGTGCGTTGAAAAATATCTACATAGTTAAGACCCAGTAGTTGAGCCAGCGATCTAAGAACCGCCTCACCCTTATCTTCTTGCTTATCAATTGTGGTGCGATCAACGGTGATTGCAACTCCCACCTTATTAAGTGCAAGAGGAACTCCTGAAGAATCCACAATCAACCCACGAGTTGCAGGTGTTACTACATCTCTGCTTTGAATAGAGATTGCTGCATCCTTATATCTCGGCGCTGCCGCGACCTGCAGATAGAAGAGGCGACCAAGTAAGGCGGCCATGAGAGAGATAATAAAGATTTGAATAACAAGAAGGCTTAGGCGTGAGCGAAGATTCATAGCCGATGCCTTGAATCATCAATGAAGTCATAAGCTCGAGCAACTAAAGGCATCAAGATTGGAACGATTGCAGCAGACCAGAGCGCGCCAATAAAGAGTGAGGTAATGATCGATGTAAAGCTTCCGACTTCTTCGCCAAGTAACAATGAGAGAAGCACATACATCACTCGTGCGACGACAACAGTGCTCGTGACCAAAAGTGTGATTGTGAAGGGATTCATTCGTACATTTTCATATCCAAGGCCGAGGTATGAGATACCAAAGCCCACCAGAATAAGAACAAAGGTCCACTGACCTACCGCCCCGTTTGTGCTCTGAGAAAGATCGATCAGAAAGCCAGCTACAAATCCCGTTAGCGCTCCGATATCAGGAGTTGAGAGCGCTGCCCACAAAAGAGCAAAGATGAGAAAGAGAGAGAATCCGCCGCCAGCGATATGTAATTGAGTAACGAGCGCTTCCTGAACGACATAGACCACGAGAAAGAGAAGCGCTGATAGAGAAATCTTGCGAGTGGACATTAATTAGAGCCAGCTGCATTCGGTGATGGCGATTGACTTGGAGTCACAAAGACAGTGACTGTTGGTACCGGAGTTGGTACCGGTTTTGTGGGGATCAATGCGTCACGTGGATCTACATCCGGCCCCTTCAGAACAACACTGACGACTGAAATTGCTGAAAAATTTGCGAAGAATCGAACATCTGCGGTCTGGGTCACCGCACCTGCTGCATTATCAACTGAGGTCACTTCACCCACAGGAACTCCCGGGACAAATGGTCGGTTATTGACACTTCCACGAGCGACAAGAATGTCGCCTACTTTAATCGTCGATTGGTTATCAAGAAGTTGGAGAACACCTTTACGAGTGCCTTGCCCGGAAAGTATTCCAATCTGCTGACTTCCGGCCACGCGAACACCAATACGGAAGGAGGGATCTGATGTTAATGAAATGAGTGCACTACTTGGGTAAACAGTCTTTACAACTCCGATCAGCCCATAAGAATTAATAACCGTCATATTTGGCTTTATTCCATTATCTGAACCGGCATCAATAGTAATTGTTTGAGTAAATGATGTGGTCGCACCTTGTGAAATCACTCGTGCATTTACAACTTTAAATTCAGCCTTACCAGCAAGATCTAAAGTTCCTTGAAGTTGCTCAAGTTGTGCATCAATACTGCGGCGCTCACGCAATTGAGTCAGAAGTTTTCCATTCTCCTCACGCAGAGCTTCCATCTCTGATCGAGTGCGACCAAGATGAATGATATCTGAGAAGAAATTACGTACCGGTGAAAGAACTATCGATCCCACGTTTTGTACTGGGCTCAGCACGCTCTGTGTTCCTGTCTTTAATCCGCCAATTACTGAAACACCGCGCAGATCAAGGGTGATCAGAAATAGTGATGTAATAACTAGGATGATGAGCAGTAAACGCCCGCGGTTATCCCCGCCGCGCGCCATGACCTAGCAGCCTATCGACGTGGTTCTGAGATCAAGACCTTTTCAAGTGCCTCGAACTCTTCTATACATTTACCTGAACCTTCAACGACTGCATCTAGTGCATGCTCAGCTACGTGAATTGGCATTCCAGTTTCGCGACGAAGACGCTCGTCGAGACCCTTGAGTAGCGCACCGCCACCTGTAAGAACGATTCCGCGATTAATAAGATCCGATGAAAGCTCTGGCGGACACTTATCGAGAGTGTTCTTAACGGCTGCAACGATCGCCTTCACTGGCTCATCGAGCGCCTTACGAATCTCAGCCGCCGTAACAATAATTGTCTTTGGAAGTCCTGTTGCAAGATCGCGACCACGAATTTCGGCATCTTTCTCATCTGGTAGAACATATGCAGAACCGATAGCCATCTTGATCTCTTCTGCTGTGCGCTCACCAAGCAGGAGTGAATATTCACGCTTTACCCAGTCAATAATGGCTTGATCGAGCTTATCGCCACCGACGCGGATAGAGAGTGCGGTCACGATTCCACCGAGTGAAATCACAGCAACTTCTGTTGTTCCGCCACCGATATCGACAACCATGTTTCCGGTTGGTTCGTGGATTGGAAGGCCTGCCCCAATTGCTGCAGCCATAGGTTCTTCAATGATGTACACCTTACGTGCACCAGCATCGTAACCAGCTTCTGTTACAGCGCGCTGCTCAACGCCAGTAATTCCTGAAGGAACACAGATCACAAGGCGTGGCTTTGCAAGAACGCGTCGACCATGAACCTTACGGATAAAGTGCTTGAGCATACGAGCGGTTGTATCAAAATCTGCGATCACACCATCTTTAAGTGGACGAATTGCAACGATATTGCCAGGGGTGCGACCGATCATCAGCTTTGCTTCTGTTCCGATTGCAAGAACTGCCCCAGTATCTTGATTGACTGCAACTACTGAAGGTTCATTGAGAACAATTCCACGTCCACGCACATAGACGAGCGTGTTTGCTGTTCCAAGATCAATCGCCATATCGCGACCGACGAAAGATGTTCTGAGGCTCATTTACTTCCCTTCGAAGAAGATTGCTATTTCACGGGCGGCTGACTCTGGTGAGTCAGAACCATGAACAAGATTTTGTTGCACTTTTGTTCCTTGATCACGTGCAAGATCTCCACGAATAGTTCCAGGGGCTGCAACAGTTGGATCTGTAGCACCTGCAAGAGATCTAAAACCTTCAATTACTCGCTGACCCTCTGCAATGATTGCAACGATCGGACCTGAGAGCATAAATTCAACAAGCGGTTCAAAGAATGGCTTGCCTTGATGCTCTGCGTAATGTCGTTCGAGAAGAGCGCGATCTGCCTGCATCAGCTTAAGATTTGCAATCGCATATCCCTTTGCTTCTATGCGGGCGATGATTTCACCAACAAGTCCTCGCGAAACGCCATCAGGCTTTACAAGGATAAGGGTTTGCTCGATTTTCACAGCGCTAGTGTATTAGGGTTTTGGAGGCCCTTGCGACAGCAAAGCTGCGCGCGCGGCCTCACCCTTACGCCCCACGATTATGGCCGCCACCCAAAGGGCCATAAAAATCAAATTCACGATCGCCATAGCCGGGACGACGACGCTATAGGCCATGAGTGCGAACTGGAGAATTGAACCGATGATCCAGCCGATTCTCTTCTTGAGCAATCGGACTGTTGCAATGGTCACGAGCATGAAAGCAAAGCCATAGATGATCGTTGCAGGTTCGTGAATATCTTTTGCCAAAAGCATTGCAAAGCCCATTACAAAAACTTCCATCGTGAGAACTGCGCTTCCGAGAACTTTCATGCTTCTTCCTCCACAACTTTCTTAAATCTCCTGTTGAGATATGTCCGCGCTTCGCCTACCGTCACAACAGAACCTGTGACAATAATTACAAGTGTGTCATCACTTAACGGACGCACTGCATCTTTAATCGCCTTCTCCAGCGCTGCATCTAGATTCTCTGCAGAGAAAACTCGATCTGCTCCGAAAACCTCAATAGCAAGTAACTCAAGATTGGCAACTTCCATAGCTCGGTGTGATGAATTCTTTGTGACAATGATCGTATCCATAAATTTTTCAAAGTTCTCAAGAATTCCTCTTGCATCCTTATCTGCCATCACACCGATGACACCGATGATTTCATCGAAGGTGAACTCAGAAGTGATTGTTTCAAGGAGCGCCAGGCTGCCATGAGGATTATGGGCAGCGTCCAGAATAAAGGTCGGATCGCGATGGATTACCTCGCAGCGTCCAGGTGAGCGTACGTTGGCGAAGCCTTCACGCACAGCGTCTATATCGAGGTCATTTTCTCCGAAGAAAATTTCAACTGCCACTAGAGCCGCAGCGGCATTAGATGCCTGATGCTTTCCATGTAGCGGAATGAAAATATCGTCGTAGACACCCTTGAGTCCTTGGATCGTGATGAGCTGTCCACCTACTGCCACTGCACGCGAGAGAAGTGAATATTCCACTCCCTCTCGTGCGACATCTGCTCCGACCTCAGCCGCCTTTCGCAGTAACTCAACAGCAACTTCCGGAACTTGCTGTGAAAGCACTGCAAATCCACCTTCTTTAATGATTCCCGCCTTAGTCTGTGCGATTTCAACTAGGGAGTTCCCAAGGTATTCCATATGGTCAAAGCCAATCGGAGTAATCACGCTGACATCGGCCTTTACAACATTTGTCGCATCCCACTCACCGCCCATACCAACTTCGATGACACCAATATCTATTGGATGTTCTGCAAAAGCGGAGAAAGCTATAGCGGTTATTGCTTCAAAGAAGCTAATCGGGTTTTCAAATTTAGAATCAATAAAGTCGAAGTAAGCAGCGATATCGTTATATGCAAATATCAAATCCTTAGGATCTATTGGCTCACCATTGATTGCAATTCTTTCGCGGTATGTCTCTAAATGCGGACTTGTGAATCGACCTGTACGTAAACCCATTGAGAATAAAAGTGAATCGATCATTCGAGATGTTGTGGTTTTACCGTTGGTGCCACCAATATGAATTGTGGGATATGACAACTGAGGCTCACCGAGTGCATCAACAAGAGCACTGATTCGCTCGAGTGTTGGAGCAATGCGATTTTCC
>CANLFL010000024.1 GCA_947489825.1 Candidatus Nanopelagicaceae bacterium | reverse complement strand
CTGTGCTTTCTGGATCTACCTGCGCGAGTGCGCGCACAACGATATTGAAAGCTTCAGGGTTGCTCAGTACGGGCGTAATGTCTTGAAAAAGAATTCCTGGTTTTGGATAGTCAGGTATTATGCGAATCAGTGACAAAGCTTGTTCTACATTCACCTTCGTCACCCTCATTCTTAGTGGGTATTACTTAGTGCGTGTCCGGGAAGGGAGTTGAACCCTCAAGCCCTTGCGGGCACTAACACCTCAAGCTAGCGCGTCTGCCAATTCCGCCACCCGGACCAGTATAAATACCTTGACCCTTAATAACCTCACCTAGTCTTTCGACTCACAAGGGCTGATCAAGAGAGCACACGATATCAACCCTGAGAGTCCAAGGCAAAGCGGTCAATTCCTATGGCACTCCAGCGCTCTTGGTGGATACTTACGCCATGACAACAGATAAGAACGCCCTCCGTGAAGAACTCGAAGCCGAAGCTATCCGTATCTGCCAAGAGTTAATTCGAATTCCAAGTGTCAACTTTGGTGAGGGCAGGGGAGATGAGAAGGCAGCAGCAGAGTATGTTGTCGCGCAATTAGCAGAAGTTGGAATCACATCCACAATATTTGAATCTGCTCCCAATCGTTGCAACGTAATCGCGCATTTAGAAAGTACGCATCCCGATCGTCCCGGACTGGTTGTTCATGGCCACCTCGATGTTGTTCCTGCGATGGCAGAGGACTGGAGCGTTGATCCATTCGGTGGAATCCTTAAAGATGGATTTATCTGGGGACGCGGCGCAGTTGATATGAAAAATATGGATGCGATGATTATCGCAGTTGTACGTCAATGGGCGCGCGTTGGATACAAGCCGCCACGTCCCATCACTCTCGCATTTTTTGCAGATGAAGAGGCTGGCAGTAGCTTCGGGTCTCGCTGGATGGTTGCCGAACATCCAGAAGTTTTTGCAGGATGTACTGAAGCAATCTCGGAGGTTGGTGGTTTCTCAATCACACTTCCCAACGCGAAACGTTTCTATTTTGTAGAGACGGCTGAAAAAGGAATTCACTGGATTCGACTCGTTGCCCAAGGCAGAGCGGGTCACGGCTCAGTGATCAACGAAGAGAATGCCATTACCGCCCTCACGGAAGCGGTAGCAAAGATTGGTCGATATCAATGGCCACAGCGATATACCGCAACGGTGAAGCGCCTCTTTGAAACAGTTGCTAAAGCTTCAGGCAAGCCTTTCGATCTAAAAGATCTTCGTCCACTTCTCACCGAATTTGGAAGTGCGTCACGAATGATCGGGGCAACGTTGCAAAATACAGCGAACCCTTCCATGTTATCTGCTGGCTATAAAGAGAATGTGATTCCGGGAGAAGCAAGTGCTGTAGTTGATGGCCGCTTCCTTCCAGGTTATGAAGACGAAATGAATGCGACAATTCGCGAAATTGTGGGTCCAGATATTCGAATCGAGACAATCGTTACAGATATCGCTCTTGAAGTTCCATTTGAAGGTGATCTGGTTGATGCTATGTGTGCAGCTTTGATCAAACATGATGGTGATGGAATTCCAGTGCCTTTTACAATGAGTGGCGGCACCGATAATAAGGCGCTCTCAAAGATTGGAATTATTGGTTACGGATTTTCACCCTTAAAACTAGATCCGGATCTAGATTTTATGGCGTTATTTCACGGTGTTGATGAGCGAGTACCAGTTGATGGTCTTCGCTTCGGTGTAAATGTCCTTAAGGATTTCTTAGAAACCGCTTGAGACTTCATTCAGAGCGGTTCGTACAACATCTGGCAGAACTATCTCTTCCACGGTGAGTGCTCCACGTAGTTGAGCACCTGTGCGTGCACCAACGATTGCACTTGTTACTCCTGGTGCATCGCGAACCCAGGCAAGTGCTACTTCTAGCGGGGAGTAACCCAAACCTGAGGCAGCAGCGGCTACAGCTTCTACAACGCGAGCATAGTCTCGATTCAAATATGTTGATATGAAGTTTGCAAAGTGAGGGGTCGCACCTCGTGAATCGGCAGGTATTGAATTTCTATATTTTCCAGTGAGTACACCGCGACCGAGCGGGGACCAAGCAAGAATTCCAACACCAAGTTCAGTGGCGCAATCCAGAATTTCGTTCTCAATAGAACGATTGAGCAATGAGTACTCGCTTTGAATCGTCGCTATCGGAGCTTTAGCAGTATTAGCCTCTTGTAGAGAGATCGCCCGCGCACTCTGCCAGCCATTAAAATTTGAAATGCCGACGTAGCGGGCCTTACCTGAGGTGTATGCAAAATCTAAGGCAGAGAGTGTGTCTTCGAGTGCGACATGTGCATCCCATGAGTGGATCTGCCATATATCCACATAGTCACTACCTAAACGCGTCAGAGATTTCTCTAATTCTCCAATCAGAAAGTGGCGTGAATTATTTACTGTTCTGACACCTTCAGGAAAGGAGATCCCCGCCTTAGTAGCAATCACCACGTCTTCGCGATTGAAAAATGTTCCAACTAGTCCGCCGATGACACGTTCGGCATCTCCAGCAGCATAACTAGCCGCGGTGTCGATAAAATTTCCGCCAGCCTCGATATAACTGCGCATCTGCTCAGCGGCTTCGTGCGTATCTGTATCGCGTCCCCATGTCATCGTGCCCAGTCCGAGGCGGGATAGCTCGAGTCCGCTCTTTCCCGCACGTCTGATTTCCATGGAAGGCACCCTAGCAAGCCAACACTGTCAAAGGGCGTTAATCTTGGGAAATGGCACGAATCGTTCTACTGCGGCATGCACACTCTATCGCCAATGAAAAGAATCTTTTGGCAGGCCGAACTGCGGGAATCACATTAAGCAAAACTGGAGAAGAGCAGGCGAAAGATCTCATCGCTCGTCTTGGTGCAATTCAATTCGATGAAGTAGCAATCAGTCCGCTGCAGCGTTGTCGCGAAACAATTGATCCTTGGCTGACTTCAACTGGAGCGAAGAGTCAGATTGTCGTGGATGACTCCATCTCAGAAGTTGATTACGGTAGTTGGAGTGGCAAGACTCTTTCTTCACTACGACGTAAGGCACAGTGGAAGGTAGTGCAGGATTTCCCGAGCCAGATGACTTTTCCTGAAGGAGAATCTCTCCTAGAAATGCAGGGGAGAGCTTTATCAGGTTTCTATCGCTTAAACGCAGTGAAAGGTAAGGGTCCTCGCTTGCTCGTGAGCCATGGTGATGTCATAAAATCAATCGTGGCGCACTGTTTGGGAATGCATCTTGATCAATTCCAGCGTCTTGTGATCGAACCAGCTTCTCTCACAATCATCGACACTGATTCCGGAACCAGCCGTTTGGTCCGTTTTAATGATGCGAAGGGTTTTCTTAGCTCGGAAAAATCCACCAACCAGTCCGCAATCGGGGGATCGACAGGAAATCCGAATAAATGACTTCTCAGAAGTGGTCCTTTGACCAACCTGATCGTTTTATAGTTGGAACGATCGGTGCTCCAGGTGAGAGAGAATTTTATTTCCAGGTTCGCCAGAAGAATATTCTCGTTTCGCTTGCCACCGAGAAGTCCCAGGCAACTGCTTTGGCTGAGAGAATTACCACGATCATTCGTGAAATTAGGAAGAGCGCACCACTGAGCGCTGTTAACCCTGGCCCCACCGATGATCAACCGCTTGAACTACCTCTAGATAGTGAATTTGTAGTGGGAGCGATCGGTATAGCTTTCGATCCAGCTTTATTAGAGATCGAAATTTCGTTCCGCGCCGAAGAGGCAGATTCATTTGGTGATGAAGTCGCTGACGAAGCTTCAGGGCCAATGGTTGAAATCCATCTCGATCTTTCCATGGCGTTAGCTTTCGCGCAGAGAACCATGGCTTTAGTCGCCGCTGGTCGTCCGCTCTGTCCATTCTGCATATCTCCAATAGATCCCAGGGGGCATCTCTGTCCTCGGGCAAATGGTTATCGGCGATGAAGGATCTCGAGAATTCTTGGGTAGAGAAGAGCATTGCTCACCTCAGCGGTGGTGAGTTAGAGATCACCGGTCGTCTGGTTGATGCTTCGAATGCAACGCTCTTTGGAGTGATGCATTTCGAGGGTTCAACTCTAGAAGTGATTTACAAGCCAGTAGCGGGGGAGAGACCGCTCTGGGATTTTCCAGATGGAACACTTGCCGATCGCGAATTCGCTGCTTTTCTTCTGAGTGACATAACGGGAATGGATGTGGTTCCGCCGACAATTTTGCGTGAAGGTCCTGCGGGCCTCGGAATGGTTCAACGTTGGATAGATGTTGATGAGAACATTGATCTAGGTTCCTACTTTGCTCAAGATAGGCAGGAGTTGCGTCAGCTTGCTCTCTTTGATGCAATTATTAATAACACTGATCGCAAAATTGGTCATCTTCTTCCAGATCAAAGTGGACATCTATTCGCGTGCGATCATGGCGTTACCTTTCACGCCGACGATAAATTGCGAACAGTGTTGTGGCAATGGGCTGGCGAGGCTCTAACAGAGGAAGAATTCCGCTTACTAGATGTGGCCATAACTGTCATTGATTCACACGCTACATCACTCGGCACACATCTGACTGAGGAGGAGATTGAGGCTACGCGTATGCGAATCAATAAACTCCGTTCTGGTGGCATCATGCCCTTACCAAGTGAAGATTGGCCGGCGATTCCGTGGCCGGCATATTAGAATTCTAAAATGAGATCGTGGGCGGATTTATCACTCGGTACGGGTGAGGGATATAGAGGCGTTTACCGAACGCTATCGCTCTATAACACCGCCAGCCAGAGCGTGGAAGAGCTACCTAATAAAGATTTCTACCGTCTCTACGTTTGTGGGATCACTCCATACGATGCAACGCATTTAGGTCACGCCGCTACGTATGTAAGTTTTGATTTAATAAATCGCTACCTGCGATTTGGTGGCGCACAAGTCTCTTTTGTACAGAACATTACTGATATCGACGACCCATTATTTGAAAGAGCAAAGCGCGATGGTCTCGATTGGTCGGAGTTGGCTACATCGCAGATCGAACTTTTTCGTGGAGATATGGTTGCTTTACATGTCATCCCACCTGATCACTACGTCGGTGTGGTCGAAGCGATGCAGGTCATTATCGAAGCAATCTCAGCTCTGGCAAGCAAGGATTCGACCTACAAGGTTGATGACGATTTATATTTTCGAGTTCGACTAGATCCGAATTTTCTTAAGAGAACGCACCTGTCATCTGATCTTGCTATGGATCACTTTGCAGAACGTGGCGGAGATCCGCAGCGGCCAGGAAAGATCGACCCATTTGATGCTTTGGTGTGGAAGGCGCAGCGAGATGGTGAACCAGGCTGGCCTAGTCCATTTGGTGTAGGGCGTCCGGGATGGCATATCGAATGTTCTGCTATTGCTTTGCACTACTTGCGACCACTGGCAACTGATGAATTTGCAATTGATATACAAGGTGGCGGAAGCGACTTGATTTTCCCTCATCACGACATGTCGGCTGCGCAAGGATTAGTAGCCACTGGCCAGAAATTTGCACGTTTCTTTGTTCATGCAGGAATGATCGGCCTTGATGGTGGGAAGATGAGTAAGTCCCTCGGTAATTTGATATTTGTCTCAAGACTTATCAATGATGGAATCGAACCTATGGCAATACGTCTTGCCCTTCTTGGTCACCACTATCGAAGCGATCACATGTGGGGGAGTTCTGAAATTTCAGATGCCTCGGCCTTCCTTGAGCGAATTCGTCTTAATCTTGCCCGAATGGAAGTTGCTCCAACGCAACCTTTAATCTCGGATCTTCTTACCGCTCTCTCAAACGATCTTGATACCGTGCGTGTATTAGAACTCATTGCCTCTTGGTGCACAGCAACCGAGAACGGAGCATCTGGTGGATCTGCCGGTCAGCTATCACGCGTTCTCGATGATCTTCTCGGGCTTGCGATCTAAATTAACTCTCATTTTGTCGGCGTAAGAATCTCTCTAGTTCTCGTGCAATCTCATCACCTGATACATCTTTGAATTCAGCAGCGTCCTTACTCTCTTCCAGCGCTTTCACATACTCTGAAACTTCCGCATCCTCTTCAGCCATCTCGGATACTTCATCCTCCCATTCTTGGGCTTGATGACTGAGATCAGCAAGAGCGATTGAGATTTCGAGGAAATCTTCAACTGCAATGACAAGAGCAAGAGTTGCTTTAGGCGAGGGTGAGTTCGAGGCGTAATGTGGCAATCCCGCCCATAAAGAGACGCAATCTATTCCTCTCTTCATACAACCATCTCCAATAATTCCAAGAATTCCTGTTGGTCCTTCGTATTTACTAATCTCAACGCCGAGTCGAGCGGCAATATCTGGGTGGCCGCCACTTCCGCTGACTGAGATAGGACGAGTGTGTGGAACATCGGCAAGCATCGCTCCCATGGTGACCACAAGTTCAACTTCAAGATCATCGGCGAGGTCGAGCAAGAGAGAAGTGAAAGTTTTCCATCTCATTGAAGGTTCAACACCGAGTACTAGGACGAAGTCATTCTCAAGATGTGGTGTACTCAATCCATACACCTGTGTAGATGGCCAATTCACTGATCTGACGAGAGAATCATCGACGCTAATCATTGGACGGTTAACTTGGAAATCATAAAAATCTTCTGGCTCGTACTCTGCGATCAATATCGCTTGGGCAGAATTACCACTCTGGTCAAGATTTTCTAAAATATGGGTGAGTGCTCCGGAAGCTGCTTCGCCAGCATCGCTCCAACCAGAGAAAGCCGCGATCATGACTGGGTCTCTGAGCAGGGGGATCTGATAAATCTCCATATCCCTCACCTTAAGGTAAACTTCACGCGTGACGAGCGCTAAAACACCTTCCGAGCTAAGAAAAGCCCTCGCCTCACGAGTCGTAATTGCCGATGGCGCTATGGGCACCATGCTCCAAGAGGCCGATCCGAGCCTAGAAGATTTCCAAGGGCACGAAGGTTGCAACGAAATTTTGAACGTGTCGCGACCAGATGTCGTCCGCTCAGTCCATGATGCCTACTTAGCGGTCGGTGTCGATGCGATCGAGACAAATACCTTTGGCGCTAACTGGGCGAACTTGGCAGAGTATGGAATCGAAGATCGAATCTACGAACTTGCATATACCGGTGGTGTTATTGCCCGCGAGGCAGCAGATGCATTCTCTACACCAGATAAACCGCGATTCGTTCTTGGTTCACTAGGACCTGGAACAAAGCTACCTAGCCTTGGACATACAACATATCAACATCTACGTGATGCCTATGAGATTGCATCGCAAGGGTTAGTTGATTCGGGCGCTGATGCGCTTCTGATTGAAACTACACAAGATTTGCTTCAAGCAAAGGCTGCAGTAAATGGCGCTCGTGCGGCAATTGATAAGAGCGACCGTGATGTTATTTTGATTGCTCAAGTAACAGTTGAAACAACCGGAACGATGCTTCTAGGCTCTGAGATTGGCGCAGCACTGAACGCACTTGAACCTTTGAATATTGATCTCATTGGATTGAACTGTGCCACTGGTCCTACCGAGATGTCAGAACATTTGCGGTACCTCAGCAAGAATGCTCGGTGCGCGATATCTGTAATGCCTAATGCTGGCTTGCCACAACTTGGACCAAAGGGTGCAACGTATCCACTTGGTCCTGATGCGTTAGCTCAGGCTCTAGCTACATTCGTAGATGATTATAAAATTACGCTGATAGGTGGTTGTTGTGGAACAACGCCTGAACATATGGCCGCAGTTGTCGCACGCTTAGATCGTAAGCAGGTGACCGCACGCACTTCCCATGCTGATCCAGGTGCGTCATCGCTCTATCAATATGTACCTTTCCGCCAAGATAACGCCTTCCTTGCAATTGGTGAGCGCACAAATGCCAATGGCTCTCGGGCCTTCCGTGATGCGCTGATTTCAGAAGATTGGGAAGCATGCGTAGAGATTGCTCGCGATCAAATTCGCGACGGTGCGCACATACTTGATCTCTCGATAGATTATGTCGGACGAGACGGCGTTGCCGATATGCGTGAAATCGCTGGACGTTTTGCAACCGCTTCGACTCTGCCGATCATGTTAGATTCGACAGAACCTCCCGTTCTGCAAGCAGGGCTAGAGCAATTGGGCGGACGTTGCATTATCAACTCAGTCAATTACGAAGATGGTGACGGACCAAAGTCACGTTTTGCTCGGATCATGCCTTTGGTTGTCGAACATGGTGCATCGGTAGTAGCGCTGACCATTGATGAAGAAGGTCAAGCGCGAACATCCGAGTGGAAGTTACGTGTCTCCCGTCGATTGATTACAGATCTTGTTGATAACTGGGGGATGGCTGTCGGAGATATTTTGATCGATACGCTGACATTTCCCATCGCAACAGGACAAGAAGAGACTCGTCGTGACGGATTAGAAACTATCAATGCTATCCGCGCACTAAAATCTGAGTATCCAGAAGTTCAGACAACGCTGGGCGTGAGTAACGTTTCGTTTGGTCTCAACCCTGCAGCTCGTGTTGTTCTCAACTCAGTCTTCCTCCATGAATGCGTTGCAGCAGGGTTAGATTCGGCGATCGTTCATCCTTCAAAGATCATGCCACTTGCTCGAATCGATGAGGCGCAGCGTAAAGTCGCCCTTGATCTCATTTACGATCGTCGTGAGTACAGCGGCGAAGATCTCACTTACGATCCATTGACCGCTTATCTGCAGCTCTTCGAAGGTGTTGAACTGGCGGCTTCACGAAATATTCGTGCCGCAGAGCTCGCTGCGCTCCCTCTTGAGGAGCGTTTGCAGCGCAGGATTATTGATGGGGAGAAAGTTGGCCTGACCGACGATCTCGATCTGGCAATGAAAACCGGATTAGCTCCACTTGCAATCATTAATGAT
>CANLFL010000023.1 GCA_947489825.1 Candidatus Nanopelagicaceae bacterium | reverse complement strand
TTACTCGGCATCAATGAGCTAGCCGTAGGTTTCACCTGGGATGAAATTATTCCGATCTCGGCTGCAATTCATGATCAGATAGATCTATTAGCTTCCCTGATTTCAAAGAACCTCTCAGCCGGACCAGCTTTCTACCCCACAGATATGAAGAGCGACCAGGGCATTGAACAACTCATCTGCGAGCTTGTGCGCGAAGCTGCGTTACGCGATGCTCGTGAAGAACTTCCACACTCGATCATGGTCACTATTGATGAGATGTCAGAGCGCGAAGAGAAAGGATCGCGTCCTTTCTTCGACATTCACGCGACGATCCACGTCGAGCGCGATTCACAGACCGGAATTCTGCTTGGCCACAAAGGTGAGCGCTTAAAGGATATTGGCATGCGCGCTCGAAAAGATATTGAACGTGAACTTGGGGCTCGAATTTTCTTAGGCTTACATGTCAAAGTTTCTAAAGAGTGGCAGAGAGATCCAAAACTTCTTGAACGATTGGGTTTTTCAGAGAAGTAGAGAGTTATACCTTTTGGCGGCGATTAACTAACCACGATCCAAGCATCACAAGTGGCAGGCCGATACTCATTCCGATAGTCAATGGTTCGCTCAAGATGATTACACCCAAGACAACTGCAATAGCTGTATTCCAATATGTCACAAGAGATGCACGTGTTGGGCCGATATCTGCCATGAGTGTGAAGAAGAAAGCAAACGCAATACCGGTAGAAAAGACGCCAAGAGCAATTACAGAGTAAGTGGCTTCGCGTGAGATTGCGTGATCGGGCCAAAGTGCGATGGTAAACGGGAGATAAAAGATTGCAGTTAAGACCATAGCAACAGCATTAATTGCAATTCCAGAGACATCAGGGAGCTTGTTGCGAATCATAATGACTGCATAGGCATAGGCGATAGCCGAAACGATCACCATCAGAATTGAAAGTGGATCAGAAGATCCAGTGAATGTCTCGATACCGACAATCAGAACAACCCCTATAAATCCGATGCCGATACCGACGATGCGGTTTGCCTTGAGTGCATCTTTATCGCCCTGGAAGTAGGTAATGAGGTTCGACCAAATCGGAACTGATGCGATCAGCAAGCCAGCAAGGCCCGAAGAAATCTTCTGCTCAGCCGTTCCAATCAGAATCCACGGAATTATCATTTCAAGAAGAGCGTAAAAGGCTACATATTTCATTCCGCGTAAAGCTGCGAAGATCGATCGATCTTTTATTGCAAGCGGAATCAAGATTGCTGCACCAATCAGAACGCGGCCAAAGACAACAATCGCGGGTGCGTATCCATTTTCTTCATCGACTGCGACCTTGATAAAGAGATAAGGAACGCCCCATAGGAAACCAACGAGAGCAAAGATCAGCGCGCTTTTACGTGACATATCGATACGGTCCTTTAAGTTGACGCTGCGCTACTAGAGGACGCTGCGATAGAGGGCAATTGTAGCCGCGGCGACTGCATCCCACCCAAATTCGTTAATTGCTCGAGTGCGACCTGCGATGCCGAATCTCTTTAGCCTCTCGGGATCACCCATCATTTCGTTAATTCCGGTGGCGATATTGCTCTCAAAGATTGAATTATCAGTGGTGTAATCAACGAGCCGACCCGTAACACCATCATCGACAACTTCGGGAATTCCGCCAACTCGTGAAGCAAGTACCGCAGTCTGACAGGCCATCGCTTCCAGATTAACAATTCCAAGAGGTTCATAGATAGAAGGGCAGAGGAATAAATCTGCTCCAGTCAGCAGTGGAATTAGTTGTGGCTTAGGAAGCATCTCCTTAATCCACCAAATATTCTTTCGAGTTTTCTGAAGTTGTGCGACAAGCTCCTCAAACTCTGCTCCAATACCTGCTTCATCAGCACTTCCTGCACATAAGACAAGGCCGTACTTATCGGGGACTTGTGACCAGGCACGTAAAAGATGCGCCAAACCCTTTTGACGCGTAATGCGTCCAACAAAGATTGCATAGCGCCCGTTAATCCCAAAACTTTGCGCAACGGATGGGTCATCTATTGGAGACCATTCCTGAGTATCGACACCATTTCTAATGGTGACAACTTTTTTGGGATCGACTTCTGGATAAGAAGTTAAGACATCAGCCCGCATACCATCACTGACAGCGATGATTGCAGCTGCGCCTTCGTAGGCAGTCTTTTCTGCCCATGATGAAATCGCATAACCATCACCGAGTTGTTCTGCTTTCCAGGGGCGCAAAGGTTCTAGAGAGTGTGCACTAATGATGTGTGGCGCTCCGTGTAAGAGCGAAGCGGTGTGGCCAGCCATATTGGCATACCAGGTATGTGAGTGAACAACATCAACATCTCCCAAGTGATGAGCAATCAACATATCTGTAGCAAGAGCTTGCATTGCAGGGTTTGCAGATGCGAACTCTTGAGGAGTTTCATAACCAAAAGCTCCATCACTACGAGGACCGCCAAAGCAATGAATATCAACTTTTATTCCAGAAACAGTACGAAGAGCTGCGCTAAGTTGAACAACATGAACCCCGGCACCGCCATAGACGGCAGGAGGCCACTCTTTAGTGACGATTCCAACGCGCAACTGGCTCATGCATAAACTCCACTTCTTGCGATTACTGTGCAATAAAAACTTGCCTAGGCTAAAGCTAGCGCTAAGGGTATCCTTAACCCATGGCACGCTTTGAAACACCACTCGGAATCGTCCTCGCAGGCGGTGAAGGAAAGCGTTTAATGCCTCTGACAGCAGATCGTGCAAAACCTGCAGTCCCATTCGGTGGTTCTTACCGCTTAGTTGACTTTGTACTCTCCAATCTTGTTAACGCTGAGATGCGCAAAATCGCAGTTCTCACTCAGTACAAATCTCACTCACTCGACCGTCACATCACAACTACGTGGCGCATGTCGACCCTATTGAATAACTACATCACTCCAGTCCCTGCTCAACAGCGTCTTGGCCCACGTTGGTATACAGGTTCAGCCGATGCCATCTTGCAGAACTTCAATCTGATTCAGGATGAAAATCCAAGGCATGTATTGGTATTCGGTGCAGACCACGTGTATCGCATGGATCCCAGCCAAATGTTTGATGCCCACTTAAGTACAGGTGCAGGTGTCACGGTTGCAGCTATTCGTATGCCTCGATCAGAAGCGCACGAATTCGGAGTAATCGAACTAGCAGACGATGGCGTAACTATAAAAGCATTCCACGAGAAGCCATCTGATCCGCCTGCGATGCCGGGCCACCCTGATCTTTCACTGGTTTCCATGGGTAACTACATCTTTAAACGTGATGTGATGGAAGAAGCTCTCATTTTGGATTCCGAAGATGTAGAGAGTCGTCACGATATAGGTGGAAACATTATTCCGATGCTCACAAAAAATGGTGAAGCTAAGGTCTACGATTTTGCCCATAATGAGGTACCTGGTGCCACCGATCGTGATCGTGGCTACTGGCGCGATGTAGGTTCAATCGACGCGTATTACGACGCCCATATGGACCTTGTTTCAATCCATCCGATATTTAATCTCTACAACCGTGAGTGGCCGCTTCTGACAAATCCACCTTCACTACCTCCTGCCAAATTTAGCGAATCAGGCATTGCTCAAGACTCAATAGTTGGTGCTGGAACAATCATCTCTGGTGGCCACGTCAATCGCACCGTTACTTCCTACGATGTACAAGTGGGTAAAGGCGCATTTGTTGATAGTTCAGTACTTATGCCTGGCGTGAAAATTGGTGCTGGCGCTGTTATCCGTCACGCAATTCTCGATAAGAGCGTGGTTGTGGATCCAGGTGCTCAAATTGGTGTGGATCTTGAACGAGATAGAGCTCGATTTACGATTTCAGATGGTGGCGTTGTTGTTGTTGGTAAAGGTGTACGCGTTACCAATTAATTGTGGCGTCACGAAGTGTTCGGTACTTCTCTAGAACTTCAGGAGTTGCTGCAGCTTCAATATGAGTCGCTTTTCCTAAATCCCACACAGGTGGTGTCGCACCACCAAGAAGTGCCCATGCCGCCTGCTTTGCTGCGCCGTCTGCAACGTACTCACCAGCTGGAGGAATCAACACAGGGCGTCCAAAGAGTGCCGATGCAATCTGACCGACTGCAGGATTTTTTGCAGCTCCTCCAATGATAAGTACACGTTTAATATCGACCCCGAGATCTTCAAGGGCGGCAACCGCATCGGCTAAACCGGACAACATTCCCTCGATCATTGCACGAGCAATATCTGCAGGATTTGAGTTAGCAATATTCATTCCAGAGAAAACACCGGTAGCACTGGGGCGATTCGGTGTGCGCTCTCCTTCAAAGTAGGGGAGAAGTGTTAAACCATGTGCACCAGGAACGGAAGAGAGCGCAAGGGCTCCAACCTCATCATGCGTCTTGCCAAGAATTGTTGTTGCAGCATCGAAGATGCGGGCAGCGTTGAGTGTGCAGACAAGTGGCAAGAAGCGACCTGAAGCATCGGCAAAACCTGCAACTGCACCACTTGAGTCATGCGTAGATGTTATTGACACTGCAAATGCTGTGCCACTGGTTCCGAGCGAGATGACAACATCACCTGGTTCGGCCTGCACACCGAGTGCTGCACCTGCATTGTCTCCTGCACCAGGTGCGATTGGGATACCAGTAGAAGTTGTGCCACCAAATGTTGATGGAGCAATAATTGTTGGAAGATAAACTTCACGATCAGAAAGTAGGGCCTTAGCCAAGATATCTCTGCGATATGTAGAACTCTTTGGATCGAAGTATCCAGTTCCAGAAGCATCGCTTCTATCTGTGAAGAGCTTTGAAAAATCCTTTCCTCCTTGTAATTGCCAAGAGAGCCAATCATGGGGGAGAGCTATGGAGTGCACGCGATCCGCGTTCTTCTTTTCGTTCTCTGCCATCCATCGCACCTTAGAAGCGGTAAAAGAAGCGACAAGTACAGAACCAACAGCATCTGCTATTGCCTGATTTCCGCCCATCTCAGAGTTCAGAGATTCTGCTTGCGCAGCAGAGCGCGTGTCATTCCATAAAAGAGCGGGACGAATTACTTCACCAGATTCATCCAAAGCAACCATTCCATGTTGCTGACCGCCCACTGAAATTGCAGCCACATCATCAAGGCCACCTGCTTGCGCAATTGCACTATCGAGAGCGTTTTTCCAATGGATGGGATCAACTTCAGTTCCATCAGGATGAGGTGCACGTCCCTCACGTACTAACTTGCCAGTATCTGCTGCACGAATCACAATTTTCACCGACTGAGTCGAGGAATCTACGCCTGCGATGAGTTGATTAGCCATGGGGCAAGGCTAGACTGTCCCCGTCAACGTTGACCACTCTTTGGCTTATCAAATAAGCCCACTTTCTACTTTTGGAGTAAAGACAAATGCGTATTGGTGTACTTACAGGTGGCGGAGATTGCCCAGGACTAAATGCTGTTATTCGTGCTGTAGTCCGTAAGGGCGTCAAGGAGTACGGACATGAGTTTGTTGGTTTTCGCGATGGCTGGAAAGGCCCGCTAGAGAACTACACAATGGAGCTTAACCTTGAGACTACTCGCGGCATCTTGCCTCGCGGTGGAACAATTCTTGGTTCTTCTCGTACCAACCCATTTAAAATTGAAAATGGCGTAGAGCGCATCAAACAGAACCTTGCAGATCAGGGAATCGATGCTCTCATCGCAATCGGTGGCGAAGATACTCTTGGAGTTGCAACAAAGCTTGATGCACTCGGAGTTAAGGTCATCGGAGTTCCAAAGACAATTGATAACGATCTCAACAATACCGATTACACATTTGGATTTGATACATCTGTAAATATCGCAGTCGAAGCTATCGATCGCCTTCACACAACTGCAGAGTCACACCATCGCGCACTAATCGTTGAAGTCATGGGTCGCCATGCAGGTTGGATTGCACTCCACTCAGGTATCGCCGGCGGAGCTGCCTGCATCTTGATTCCTGAAGTTAAATTCTCGGTTGATAAGGTCTGCGAGTGGGTTGAATCTCGCTTCAAATCTTCATACGCACCGATCATCGTGATCGCAGAAGGAGCTATCCCACAAGATGGCGACATGATTACAAAAGATTCAGAGCTTGATGCATTCGGTCACGTGAAGCTTTCAGGAATTGGCGAATGGTTAGCTAAAGAGATTGAAAGAAAGACCGGTAAGGAAGCGCGTACCTCTGTTCTCGGCCATATTCAGCGCGGTGGCACACCATCCGCATTTGACCGCGTTCTTGCTACTCGCTTTGGTCTCCACGCGATCACTGCAGCGTCCGAGGGCGACTGGGGCAAGATGGTTGCACTCCACGGCACAGATATCGTTCGAGTTCCTTTGGCAACAGCAACTGAAAAGCTCAAGACCGTCCCTATCGAGCGCTACAAAGAGTCTGAAATTTTCTTCGGATAATCCCGCTACGAGAACTCGCTCACACCTTCTATCCTTAGGACCATGATGACTTCACTTGACTCACTCTTCGACGAAAGCCTTGTGGCTGCTCAGCAACCACAGTGGCCCGGCGGAAAAGATGGAGAGCCCATTAAGGCCGCAGTCACACGTTTGAAAACGTTGCCACCTCTGGTATTTGCTGGAGAGTGCGATGATCTCAAAGCAAAGATTGCACAAGCTGCAGCAGGCAATGCATTCTGGCTTCAAGGCGGAGATTGCGCCGAGACTTTTGTGGCTGCAACAGCTGATTCAATCCGCAATCGCATTAAGACGATTCTGCAGATGGCAGCAGTGCTGCAGTACTACTCAAGCCTTCCGGTCGTAAAGGTCGGTCGCATGGCTGGGCAGTTTGCAAAGCCACGTTCCAATGATTTAGAGACTCGTGGCGATGTCACACTTCCTGCCTACAGAGGCGATGCGGTTAATGATCTTGAATTTACTTTAGATGCTCGCACTCCAAACCCTCAGCGCCTAGTTGATGTCTACAACACATCTGCTGCAACCCTGAATCTAGTTCGCGCATTTACTCAAGGTGGTTTTGCAGATATTCGTCGTGTCCACGAATGGAACAAGGGTTTTATCCGCGATTCAAGCGTTGGAGTTCGCTATGAAGAGATGGCGAAAGAAATTGATCGTGCTCTAAGTTTTATGAAATCAGCAGGCGTTGATCCTCAATCATTTAAGAGCGTAGATTTCTATTCCAGCCATGAAGCGCTGATTCTTGAATATGAGAAGTCACTTACCCGCATCGATTCTCGCACAGGTGATCCTTACGATGTCTCAGCGCATTTCGTATGGATCGGAGAGCGTACTCGTCAGCTAGATGGCGCACATATTGATTTTGCTTCCAAGATTCGCAATCCAATCGGCGTCAAACTTGGACCAAAATCTACCGTTGATGATGCGCTTCGTTTGATCGATCGTTTAGACCCTAATCGCGAACCAGGTCGGCTTACATTTATTACACGTATGGGCGCTGGCAAAATTCGCGAAGCACTTCCTGCTCTTGTCGATGGCGTAACAAAGTCAGGTGCTCAGATCTTGTGGGTCTGTGATCCTATGCACGGAAACACCTTCGAAACAGCTACCGGATATAAAACCCGTCAATTTGATGATGTGATGGATGAAGTCAAGGGATTTTTCGAAGTACATAAGGCCCTTGGAACTCACCCTGGTGGAATACATATTGAGCTCACCGGCGATGAAGTTACTGAGTGCCTTGGTGGTGGCGAAAAGATTTCAGAGACAGATCTAGCATCACGCTATGAAACAGCCTGCGATCCACGTCTTAATCACTCGCAATCACTCGAGCTAGCTTTTCTTGTCGCCGAGATGTTGCGCGATCGCTAAAGCGCAGTACTCATGGTCCTACTGATTGCTTCGACACCAACTCCTGTAGGAACGCTTAATCTGATTGCAGATGGCGAACTTTTACTTGGCGCCAATTTAAGTTCGATAAGAGCACTCAAAGAGGGACTCGACTCGATTTATCACGCTTCTGATTTCAAAGAAGTCAATAAGATTCCAGTGATCTCAGATCTCATCGATGACTATTTTGACGGAGATCTTTCGGCAATCAATGCAATCAAAGTCAGTCAGCCTGGTGGTTCATTTTCACAAGCGGCATGGAAAGCTATGAGACATATTCGCGCAGGGAGAGTGCTTTCCTATGCAGAACTTGCCAAAAATTCAGGAAGCCCAAAGGCGGTACGAGCTGCTGGTAGCGCGTGCGCCAAGAACGCGATCATGCTCGTTGTTCCATGCCATCGGATTGTAAAAACCGGGGGAGCGCTTGGAAATTATGCCTACGGTGTGAATAAGAAAGAGTGGCTCTTACGCCACGAGGGCCTTGCGTAAAATTTCTATCGCTTGATCACATTGCACATCATCAAAGTCGCGATGTGTCACAAGGCGTGCAAAGTGTGGGCCGAGAGCTCCGATAAGTAATCCACTTGCTTGAGTGCGTGTTGCAAGCTCTGCGGCAGTAATTCCCAGAGCTTTGAGATCAAGTCCGACAATATTTGTCGCAACCGAGGATGGATCAATCAGTGAAGAATTCACCTGAGATATGGCTGATGCAAGTGCCTTTGAGCGGCGATGATCGTGGCTGAGATCGCTCATGTGATGTGTGATTGCGTAGTCGGCTGCTGCTGCCAAGATTCCGACTTGGCGCATTCCGCCACCGTATCTCTTGCGCCACACACGAGCAGAGGCGATGCGTTCACTCGTTGAGAGCGCCATCGAACCAATCGGTGCACCTAAACCTTTAGAAAAACAGACGCTAATTGTGTCTGCAACTTTGCCGTATTCAGAAAGAGATACTCCGCTTGCTACGTGAGCATTCCAGATGCGCGCTCCATCAAGGTGGATAGCAATTCCCATTGCATGTGCCTGCTCGTAGAGTGATTTCATCTGATCAAGCGGCTGAACTGTGCCGCCACCAAAGTTATGAGAATTTTCAATTGCAATAGCTGCAGTGGAGACTAAGTATGGACCAGCGTTTGGTGTGGCGATTGCCAGCGGATCAGAGGCGTGCAATAACCCTGAGGGTGCCAGCCATGTGCGCGTAGTGATTCCTGAGAATGTTGCTGCAGCACCAAGTTCAGCACGCACCACATGTGAGTTCGTCTCAGCTAGAATTTCCTGACCAGGCTGCACGAGAATGCGCATCATCAATTGATT
>CANLFL010000022.1 GCA_947489825.1 Candidatus Nanopelagicaceae bacterium | reverse complement strand
TTTCCAATTAATCACAGCATTTCCTGGTGCCTCAACTGCTGTAACTGGAGCTGAAGTTTCTTCTGCAGTTGGCTCTGCACTTGGCTCTGCTGTTGGCATTGCCGATTCTGAAGCAGCTGGTGCAGGCATTGCATCATCGCTACCGCTATCTGGGCGAGTAACAACAACTACTGCGAGAAGAATGATTCCTACGATGATCACTGCAAGTACCTTGCCGGAAGCACCTTGCTTAGGAGCAGATGCTGACGTTGAAGGTTTTGCTGGAGCGCTCTGTGAGCCAAGTTTTGGCGTTGATGAGACATCGACGCTAGCAGCACCAAGAGATGTTGAAGATGGAACTGCTGGAATCACTACAGAGGAGGCAGATGTTGCACGCTTCTTTGTAGCGGACTTTTTAACAGTCTTCTTCGCAGCGGACTTCTTAACTGCGGACTTCTTAACAGTCTTTTTAGCAGCGGACTTCTTTACCGCTGACTTCTTAATAGTCTTCTTTGCAACAGCCTTCTTCGCTGTCTTTTTCTTGGCGACAGTCTTCTTCGCTGCGCTCTTCTTTACGGCTGCCTTCTTGGCAGCAGGTTTCTTCTTGACGGCCACAATTACTCCTTGCTTCGGGTGAGCAAAGTTTAGCCTAGCTCAGCCACCATTTTTCTTACATGCGGGGCGATTGCCCGAAGAGCTTTTCCGCGATGGCTAATTGCATCCTTATCGGCGGCACTCATCTGCGCACTGGAGATGGAATATCCGTCGGGGGAGAAAATCGGGTCATAGCCAAATCCATTCTCACCCACTGGGTGATGTAGGAGCTGGCCATGGAATCTTCCCTCCTCGCAGTGGCTGCTTCCATCAACGAGAGCGAGAGCTGCTACACAGATGAAATATGCAGTGCGATCACCATCAGGAACATCCTTAATTTGCTCTAGGACTTTACGCAAATTCGCTTCATCATCTCCGTGAACACCAGACCAACGAGCAGAGAATATTCCTGGATCTCCACCGAGGGCATCGACACACAATCCACTGTCATCTGCGATTGCAGGAAGACCGGTTGCTGCAGACATCTGACGAGCTTTGAGAAGAGCGTTCTCTTCAAATGTAGCGCCCGTCTCTTCCACATCTGCAAGATCAGGAAATTGATCGAGTCCGACTAGTTCGATTTCACCAGGAGCGATCTCTTCAAGAATGCGATGAAACTCTTCGATCTTTCCCTTATTTCGCGTGGCAAGGAGAAGTTTTTTCATTGCTGCTAAGCCTACTTTGCGAGTGCGTTCTTCTGCATCGCCGTGAGATCGGCACATCCTGCAAGTGCAAGATCTAGAAGTGAATCAAGAAGCACACGATCAAAAGGTGCGCCTTCTGCAGTGCCCTGTACTTCGATAAATCGACCATCGCCACTGCAGACAACATTCATATCTGTCTCGGCGCGCACATCTTCCTCGTAACAAAGATCGAGCATCGGAATACCATCAACAATTCCAACACTTACGGCAGCTACTGAATCTGAAAGTGGTTGTGCACCGGCCTTAATGTGGCCTTTCTTCTGGGCCCATTCAATTGCATCAGCGAGTGCGACATATGCACCAGTGATCGCAGCTGTGCGTGTTCCGCCATCTGCCTGAAGAACATCGCAATCGATAATAATTGTATTTTCACCGAGTTGAGCAACATCTACAATGCCACGAAGTGAACGACCGATGAGTCGGGAAATTTCCTGTGTGCGACCACCGAGTTTTCCTTTGACTGACTCTCGATCAGAGCGAGTGTGAGTTGCACGCGGCAACATTGAATATTCTGAAGTAACCCAGCCTTTTCCTGAATCCTTTAGCCAACGAGGAACACCAGGAGTAAATGAAGCAACGCAGAGAACGCGAGTCTTTCCAAATTCAACAAGAACTGAACCCTCGGCATGATCTAACCACCCGCGAGTGATCTTGATTTCGCGAAGATCTTTATTGGTTCGTCCGTCGATGCGTGTCATATATTCCTCTTTTTTTGTTATCTATCGTTTTTATCGTTCGTGGATTATGTAAGGTCTTGGTGGCGTACGTGACCAACTTCTGGCCCAAGGAATCTGCGCGCCAAGTTCTCAAAGCCCTTGGCATCCCCTGTTGCAAGGAATTGATGCTCAGCAGGGCCAGCAGTGGCACTTCTGAGTTGATCTGTCTCGACCAGAGTTCGGTAGAGATCTTTTGCAGTCTCTTCAGCGCTAGAAACGAGTGAAACACCGTTTCCTACGAGGTAAGAGATAACGCCGGTCAGTAGTGGGTAGTGCGTGCACCCTAAGACAAGGGTGTCAACATCGGCATCCATAATTGGCTTCAAGTATGTACGTGCAATCTCAGTGATCGCTGGGCCTGAAGTCTCTCCGCGTTCAACAAATTCCACAAAGGACGGACATGCGACATCTGTAATTTCAAGATGTGGCGCTGCGGCAAATGCATCTAAGTAGGCACGTGATTCGATTGTTGTCGCGGTACCGATGACACCAACGCGACCAGTGCGCGTTGCTGCAACGGCGCGACGAACGGCAGGTTGAATAACTTCGATGACTGGCACTGAATAACGTTCACGTGCATCACGGAGCATGGCCGCACTTGCTGTGTTACACGCGATTACAACAGCTTTGACACCTTGGTCGACGAGAAAATCAATTGTCTCGAGAGAAAAATCTCGAACCTCTGCTAGTGGACGAGGACCGTAGGGTCCACGCGCTGTATCTCCAATATAGATAGTGGATTCATTAGGTAGCTGATCCAAAATTGCTCGTGCGACAGTTAATCCGCCAACTCCAGAATCGAAGATGCCAATTGGTGCCGAGCTCATGCCCAAAGGGTACCGTCTAATCCTTCCGTGGCTTCATCTACCTGCGATCCATATATGCCGGTGGAGAGATATTTCCATCCCGCATCGCAGACGATAAAGGCTATATCAGCGCTCTTACCATCGCGCACTGCTTCATTACCAAGAGCGAGAGCCGCATGAAGAATTGCACCCGTTGAGATTCCAGCAAAAATTCCCTCAACTTCAAGTAGCTCGCGAACGCGGCGAACAGAATCTTCGGCACCTACTGAAAATCTGCGAGTAAGAATTGATGCATCGTAGAGTTCTGGGACAAATCCTTCATCAATATTTCTCAATCCATAAACCACTTCACCGTAACGAGGTTCTGCAGCAATTATTTGGATATCTGGATTCTTCTCTCGCAGATAGCGTCCAGCGCCCATCAACGTTCCTGTTGTTCCAAGGCCAGCGACAAAGTGTGTAATCGTTGGAAGATCTTCAAAAATTTCTGGGCCAGTTGAGTCGTAGTGCGCTGCAGTATTTGCAGGGTTTCCATATTGATAGAGAAATACCCACTCTGGATTTTCGGCGGCTAATTCCTTAGCAACACGAACTGCTTCATTGGATCCACCAGCGGCAGGAGAAGAAATGATCTTCGCGCCCCACATTTCAAGAAGTTGTCTACGTTCTGGGCTTGTATTTTCTGGCATCACGCAGATAAGACGATAACCGCGAACCTTCGCCGCCATAGCAAGTGAGATTCCAGTGTTGCCGCTGGTTGGTTCGAGAATTGTTGCGCCAGCTTTTAATTGGCCACTTTCCTCCGCCGCGTCAAGCATCGATAGCGCTGTGCGATCTTTAATTGAGCCAGTCGGATTGCGATCTTCCATCTTTGCCCACAAGCGAACCGTGGGAGATGGTGAAAGTGTGGGAAGTCCGATCATAGGTGTGTGACCTACAGAATCGGCGAGTGAATCAAAACGAGCCACTTAATTAACCGCCGGCGACTGCAGGCAGAATTGTTACAGAATCTCCATCTTTGACCTGCGCATCAAGGCTGCCGAGGAAGCGAACATCTTCATCATTGACGTAAACGTTAATGAAGCGTCGCAGCGCACCATTTTCAAGCAAGCGCTCACCAATACCTGGGTAGTTCGCATCTAGATCAGCGATCAGCGCGCCAAGGTTGGCACCTTCAGCTTGAACACTCTTCTGCTCCTTGGTGTATGGACGAAGAATGGTGGGGATTCGAATATCAATGCTCATAGCGCATATTATGGCGAAGAAATCGATTATTCGGTAATTGAAACTTCTTCCTCAGTGACTTCGCCATCAATAATGCGGAAGGAGCGAAATTCGATTGCAGGTGCAATCTCTTCGCGGCTAGAGACCAGCACATAGTGAGCACCTGGCTCGCCAGCGTAGGCAATATCGGTACGAGATGGTCTTGCTTCGGTCTCAGTATGCGAGTGATAGATAACAACAATCTCTTCATCATTGTCATCGACTTCTCGGTAGAGAGCGAGTAAATCTTTGGGATCAAATTCATAGAAAGTTGGGCTATGAGCAGCGTTGATCATTGGTTTTAAACGTTGCGCCTTATCCGAACCTTCTGGCCCAAGAATCACTCCACAACATTCGTCGGGGTATTCCTGACGTGATTGAGCAACAATTGCATCAACAAAGGTTTGAGAAATTTCAAGCATGAGCAGATCCTACAGTCTCATTCATCCATCAGCGAAGAGAGTAGGGATTCTTGTAGCCAACCCAGCCATGTGTACACGGAATAGACACCACGTAGCGGATCATCAGGTGAGAGAAGCTCGAGGACTTCAGAAGTATTTTCTTGAACATTAAGTCGAACACCTAAAGCCAATCGAATGTCATTGATTGCACCTAACCAAGCATTTGCACTGTCATGATCAAGATCAACGATTCCATCATCAGCGCTCTTGAGATACATCCGCATAGACATTGCATGTGCCTGCTTCTTGCCTCTTAAGGTTGATTCTGTATAACGTCTGAATTCACTGGCATCGACTTCATCAGCATATGCATTAGGAAGTAGTCGACGTAAGACTTCATCGTCAGGAGGCGAATCATGGGAAGTAATCCCCACCATTGCCGCAAGTGGATCTTCATGGTCGTGATCTACGCGCTCTGAGAGTAATTCAATGAATTGTTCAATCAGATTAAGTAATACATCTCGTTCACTTTGCGCGAACTCGGCGATGTAGGAATTACTGCCATGGCGATGAAATCCCTTTTCGGTGCTCATAGCGCTTGATCTCCGCGCGCAAGAGTGGCCCACAACCCGTATTCGTGGAGCCGAGCGACATCGTGCTCCATCTCTTCGCGAGAACCACTAGATACGACTGCTTTTCCCTCATTATGCACTTTCATCATCAGTTCATGCGCTTTTTCACGCGGGTAACCAAAGAGCTCCATTAATACATACGTTACATAGGTCATCAAATTAACGGGGTCATCCCAGACGATGGTGACCCACGGAGTATTTTTAGAGAAGATCGCTGTGATCTCTTCTTCGATCCTCGTTGTTGTCTTAACCATCATCGGATAATGATAGAGAACGCTTCGCTTGCAAGTATCGGCCACGTCGCATCCGCTCCGACCGTTATTTGATAGGTAGCAATGCTGCGAGCCTGGGCAGGAACATTGAGTGTGAATGCTCCTTGTTCATCTGTGGTCGTAGCCTGACCAACTACTTTGCCTGATGTTGTCGCCAATGTAATTATCACACCTGCTGTACGAGGCAAGACGATGCCCGAAATCGTAAATGCGATACCACTCTTGATTGATGTTAGTGGAGTCATAATCAGATTTCGCGCGACTGTAAGTGAGAGCGCTGATGTTGCCGATGCTTCACGTTCCCATGAAGATTCAGTGAGAACGCGAATTGATACCGACTTTCCAATAAGCATTGGAATTGAATATGTTCCATCAACACTAGTTGTACCGGTGGTCAACGTTCGAGTAGAACCATCTGGATATTTACCTTCAACGCTAAATGCCAATCCAGCTACTGGAGACTTATCTTTCAGTGTGATCAGGCCTGAAAGAGTTACAGGATTACCGTAGGAAAGTTCATTAGTTGAAAGTGTGAGAGATGATTCGAGCTGGGCTGGTGCAATTGATGTTGCAACATCTCGTATCGCAACCATCGCAAGCGGTTCTTCCTGCCCAATAACCCACTGAGCGGCGCCACCTAATTGATACTTAGCAACCAATTGTGCGCGCACTGAATAGCTCTGCGCATTTTGATGCCAGGCAGTTCGACTTGCAGTACATGTAGTTGAGAGCCCACTGCTTGTCGTACCTGTGTATTCGCGCTTATAAGAGAATGTGACTTCAGCAAACGTTTCGTTATATGTGGGAACTGCGCCATATGTGACAGCGATACTGGCGGCATCGCGCATGAGAAATGTTCCAGCTTTTGCAGATGGAGTAATGATTTTGGCCAAGTTCGATGGACAGACTCCTTCGACCTTTGTTACCCAATCTTTTCCATACCCTGGAAGTCCAAGATAAACCTTGGAGGCAGGCATGATTGAAATTGCGTACTTAACGGTCTTCTCTGTCCATGCAATAGGACCAATCGGACCTGGGCGTGTCGTCGAATAGTCGTACGTCATGATGCGTAGTCGATCAATGAATGGTGCGATCTGCGCCCATGCATAAACGAAGTAGCCCTTCTGCGCTTCTGCTGGATTAAAGAGGTAAGGGGTTGTGATTGAAAGAATTTTCTTCTCTGCGTGAAGTGCGGCACTTAATTCTTTAACAAAGAGAACCCAGTTAGGAGCAGTTGTCTTCCAAGTTGTATTTGAATCGATAAATGCAAAGCCTTCAAAATCTAAATCAATTCCATCGTAATTTTGTGAAGCAACCGTTGCCACAATTGCATCTATGACCTGTTTGCGCGAAACCGGCTTTGCAAGAAGATTTGCCAGAACCATTTCGTCTGTACCGTCACTAATAGTTGGAATAATTGTCATTCCTGCATTACGCAGGGCAGTGAGCGGCTCTGTAATTGGAACACTGGGGTTAGCAGGCTTATAAACATCTGTAATGACAGCCTTCTTCGTCTTGCCATCATATTTAAGGGTATACCAGAACGGCATAATCTCTTTAATCAAATCCGCGTTCGATAGGACTGCAGGTAAATAGGTCTTCATCGAATAGTAAGGAAGCCACCCTGTCAGAATTTTTCGAGGTGGATTAGCTGCTTCGGCGTTCTGAATGTTCTGTAGTGGAGCCGCAAATAAGAGGAACGCTAGAAGTATTGATAGCGCAGAATAGCGTTTCATTCCGATTCTTTTTTATTTGAGGATTTATCTGGCATCGACTCGAAGATGGCTTTGCATGCCGGACAAATTGGATACTTCTCTGGGTCGTGCGATGGCACCCACTTCTTGCCACACAATGCACGGACCGCCTTGCCGGTCACTGCCGATTCGACGACTTTCTCTTTCTTGATGTAGTGCGCATATCGATCATGGCCGCCCTCATCATCTTCAACTTCTGGGCGCGTAAGTAGATCTGTATCGCTATCAAGCGAGAGACCACGTTTTCCGCGTGAGAAGAAACCCATGTGCCCAAGGATACTGGCAGCCGATACAATTTCGTGATGAAGGACCTACTGCGTACGCAAGATTTATCTCGCGATGATGTTGAGATGCTCCTTTCGACTGCCGCTGAATTTGCCGCTGATCCATTGAAGTCTCGCGATGCACTGGCCCACAAGAGCGTCGCTATCTATATGACAAAGCCAAGCACTCGAACTCGATTGGCTTCTGAAACAGCTGTAGCGCATTTAGGTGGAACACCAATTTTTATTCGTGGCGAAGAGTTGCAACTTGGTCGCGGCGAAACAATTGCAGATACAGCTCGCATCATTAGTGGCTATTGCTCAGCTCTGATTGTTCGCACCTTCGCTCAAGCAGATGTCAATGAACTCGGTGCGCATGCTTCGATTCCAGTTATTAATGCACTCACCGATGATGATCATCCGACTCAGCTGCTTGCGGATTGGTTAACGATTCGCGAAACATTTGGTAAAGATATTTCTGGCAGAAAATTTGTCTACCTTGGCGATGGAAACAATATGTCTCATGCGTGGCTCACAATGGGTGCAATCATGGGCGCACACGTTGTCGTTGCTACTCCACCTGGATCATGGGCACCTGATGCTCAGGTAGTTGCAGAAGCTACAAAAATCGCTGCACGTACTGGTGGACGAATTGAAGTTCTCAATGATCCTGAAGTCGCCGCTAAAGATGCCAGCGTTCTTTACACAGATGTATGGATGTCGATGGGCGATCCTGAATCCGAGCGAGCAGAGAAAATAAGTGCCCTCGCTCCCTTTGCAGTGACAGAAAATCTCATGAATCTGACGGTCCCAGATTCAATATTCATGCATTGTCTACCCGCTCATCGAGGCGAAGAGGTCGAATCTGCAGTCATTGATGGCCCAAAGTCGGTCATTTGGCGTGAGGCCTTCCATCGTCGCACCACAATTCAGTCAATTTTGTATCACACTTCACGTGGAGAACTGAAGGGGAATTAAGTACTCTTTGCCCATGTTAGTAGTCGTTCCTAAAGAGATCCGCGATGGCGAAAAGCGCGTCGCACTAGTCCCAGACATCATCAGCAAATTAACGCGCCTTGGCCTTGAAGTGGCTATTGAATCTGGCGCTGGAATTGCTGCACAAGCTAGCGATGATGCATATCGCGCTGCAGGTGCCCAGGTAGTTGCCGGCGATGTACTCAAGAGCGCAGATGTTGTTCTCTCAGTTACCGCACTTACTCCGGCGCAAATTGTGACCTTGAAAAAAGGTGCAATCACTATCTCATTCCTATCGGTAGTAAATCAGCGTGAATCAATCGATGCAGCAGTTGCTGCCGGCGTTACTGCATTCTCGTTGGAATTAGTTCCTAGAATCTCTCGCGCACAATCAATGGATGCTCTCACATCACAAGCTCTCTGTGCTGGTTATCGCGCATCGTTAGTTGGTGCTGAACTTTCACCACGTTTCTTCCCGATGTTAATGACTGCAGCTGGAACTGTTACTCCCGCACAAGTTCTAATTCTTGGAGCTGGTGTTGCAGGGCTACAGGCAATTGCAACAGCTCGTCGCTTAGGCGCAGTTGTCTCTGCCTATGACGTGCGTCCATCATCTGCCGATGAAGTGAAGTCGATGGGCGCAACATTTATTGAACTCGAACTTGAATCACTCGAAGGTGCTGGAGGTTATGCACGCGAGATGACAGAAGAGCGCGCTGCTAAACAACGCGAACTTTTAACTCCTTACATTGCTAAATCTCACGTTGTGATTACAACTGCTGCAGTTCCAGGTCGCACCGCACCGCGTCTGATGACAGCTGCAATGGTTGATGCGATGGAAGAAGGCACAGTGATTATTGATCTTGCCGCTGAAACTGGTGGCAATGTTGAGGGGTCTAAGCCTGGTGAGATTGTTGTAACTAGTAAAGGTGTACGCATCTGGGGGGGTAAAGATGTTCCTAGCCAGCTTCCATTCCACGCATCAAGCTTGTACTCACGTAACGTCGTCAATCTTCTAACGCTGCTTACAAAACCAACGAGTGAAGGTGTTGAAGTCGCATTAGATCTCAACTTTGAAGATGAAATTATCGATGGCTCTGCTGTCACACATGCTGGCGTCGATCGAAAGGCAGGTAAGTAACATGGAGGCAGTAACGCAGATTGCATTAACACCTATTGCAGTGATTTCAATCTTCACGCTCTCTGTTTTCGTTGGTTTTGAAGTGGTATCAAAAGTTTCTTCAACGCTACATACGCCTTTGATGTCAGGTGCTAACGCGATTCACGGTGTGATTTTGGTGGGCGCGATCATCGTCGCTTCTCACTCAGAGACAACACTTGAACTTACGCTCTCTGTTATCGCGATCATCCTGGCGACAATCAACATGATCGGCGGCTTTGTAGTCACCGACCGCATGCTCGAAATGTTTAAGGGTAAGAAAGGAG
>CANLFL010000021.1 GCA_947489825.1 Candidatus Nanopelagicaceae bacterium | reverse complement strand
GGTAAGGAACAACTCCATCGAATGAGATAACTGATGCGCCAGTTTCATCGGCAACTGCGATCAGGCGATCGCGGAAGTAGCGATCCCAACGATGAGCAGGCATCCAGCGACGAGTTTTTCCAGGAATGTATTCGCACGGAATTCCCGTATTTGATGGGATTTCTGCGATCCCACTGGCGACAGAGACAAGTATTGGTCGTGCAACGCCCTTAAGTTCTTCTGCAACAGCAGTGGCGCGGGCTAAATGCCCCATTCCGATTCCATTGCTTGTAGCAAGGATGATCGTTGGCTTATCCACGGCCTAGAACTTTTCGTAGAACGAGCGACGTCACTTTTTTGATGAAGATTAGAAGCTGCTTTGGAGAATTGACTTTCTTACCTTCACGCTTGAGATATCTACCGAATCTACGTCCACGATTGTGTTTGCCCTGATTGACGGCAGCAAAACGATCATCGCTAAGCCAAAGCATGCCCCACATATGCGAAATTGAGCTGTAGAGAGAGCCTTCGACGGTGAGCGCACGAGCTAAGGCTGGAGCAATTACTGCAAAGGTACGTCGATCGCTCTTATCTGCAACGCCAACCAAGCCATTTTCACTCGCAAGAAGATAGTCAACGAGATCTTTGAGATCGGTTGTGCCAGCAGCTTCTGCAAAGATGTAATACGGAGTAGCTCCATGAGTGAACTTCTCAATGAGCTCTTCAATAGTTAATTGTGCATCACTATCGATCTCTTCAAACGAATACTCGCTATCGCCCTTTAACCAGTTACGTATTTCGCGGAGATCAGCATGAATATCTCCGACTGGTGAATATCGCTTCGCAAGAACTTTCCATGGCGCTAAAAGAGTGATCTGTGCATTGGTGCCTGGCAGAGCTAGGAGTTTTGCGCGAAGATCGAGTATTTGGGCAAGTGACGAGCCACGAACATCTAAAAATACTTGATAGGTCGGAACCGACCAGCTGAAATTATTCTTAGCTCGCACGCTATGCATCTGTGGGATTACTTGCGCAAGCGAAGGATCGTTATGGCGTTGGATTTCATCCTTGCTTGATTCAACAGTGCTATGACCTAGATGCCACGAATGTGCTTGGCGGTCTACAACTGTGCGAAGACCTTGTGTAAATATTCGCCAACCTAGCTCAGTATCTTCACCAGTAATAAGATTTCGATCATAACCGCCTAGATCGCGCCACTGTTGGTTATGAATTGAAAAAGTTGCACCAACAAATGCACGGTATCCATCTAGTGCTGGCTTTTCTAAATCGTTAGTGCGTGTAACGCGCTCTTCCCACAGATCTTTACCCCAACTCTCTTCATGCAAAACATCAAATGCATCAGCTTTAAGAGCAGTCAAAAGTGCTTCTGGGGTGTAGCTCCAGCTCTTTACAAAACGCTTCCATCCCAAAACTGCGTAATCATCGTTATCGTGATGCCACTTCATGTGATGAGCTAAGTGATCTGGTTCAAAGACCATATCCGCGTCGATAAACCAGAGAACATCCTCGCGCAGCTTTGCAACACAATCATTAGTTGCTGCGGTTTTTCCCCACTTGCCAGGACTATTTTTATAAGAGATCAGCTTGGTCTTAGTCGGCTTAATCTTCGGCAAGGTCAGTGGCTTTGCACTGCCATCATCAATGACATAGACCGAAATGAGAGAGGCGGGATAGCTCTGCGCCACCAGGGAGGCGAGAACTAAATCCAGTTTCTCTTGTCCATCGCGGCAGGCAATAACCACAGCTACTGAGAGCTTTGGGCGCGCAACAAGTTCAAGATCATTAGGGCGAGAGAAGCGATATGGCAAATGGTTCATCGCTCTCCCCCAAATATTGGATGGTCCCAAATGCCGACTACTTGTTCATTGGCCCCATTGAGATATTTAGAGTAATTAGTGACATAGGTATGGAAAGTAAATGTACGGCGGTATATATACCCAGCACCAAATGTGCGCCAGATCTTTCCGCCGTTATTTGTAATTCCACTCAACATAAATCGATCAACCGCTGTATTGCCATCGCCGAACCAGCCGGCTGCCTCTGCAACCTCACGCTTTGCAAGAATTGTTCCACCACATACCCAGTCGCTCCACAGCTCAACAGCCTGTGTTCCATGGGGCGCAAAACGGCGTACGGTGAGCTGAAGTGGCTCGAGGTAGACATAGTTCATTGCTCGTCCCACAACTTCCGCGCCAGTATCAAGTGCTGCATCTACAAGATCGCGAAGGTGCTCAGGGCCGTAATAATCGTCATCATCCACCTTTGCGATGTACTCACCACTGGATTGAGATGCAAGCGTTGAAAGGATAGTTCCAAGAGTTTGATCTTTTGTGAATTTCTGAACTGCAACTTTTACTTTACGACGGTTAAGGGCTGCAATCTGTCGTTTATGTGATGCTGATAACTCGATGGTGTGCAGACCTAAAACCAAATCAAACGAAGCAAGCGACTGCGCAAGGAGTTGATCGAGTAGATTCGAGAGATCATCTTTACGCAGAGATGAAAGTAGAACGCTGACCGTAGGATATTTTTTTATCTTCGAGCGACGAGACTTACGAAGGGCCTCAATAGCTTGAATTTCCTGTGAAAATGAGGTGAATCGATCCATTGTGTTGATTGGATTCGATGCCATGCGCCAAGACTACCAATAATCAAATTGGGCACTGATAAGATCGGAAAATGTCCCATACGCGCACAAGTGGCAAAAAGCCCGCTAAATCTGACTTTATTCTCACCTTCAAGAAGGCTCTCTTGAATATTAAGGCCCTCCCAAAGTATTTCTACACCCGCTACATCAAGAAGCCTTCTCCGGTTAAGTCAAAGATTGTATTTGTCGTTTCATTCCCGCGCTCTGGCACTCATGCGATCGGCAGCCTCCTCTCTAACGAGAAAGTTGGCTTTAGGTATTACGGCGAATTCTTTATATTCAACGCCTGGAATTCGCAGATTGAGCGCATTAATCGCTTCTATCCATTTTTCTCTCTGCGCTACTCACTCAACCTGCGCAAGCAACGTAAGGCATGGAAATACTACAAATTTGAGACCACTTCGCTAGATGCCCACCGCACTATGTCAGCAATTAAAAGCCTTCCAGGTATTCATATCATTAAGATATTTCCACAGCATCTTTCAGATCCGCTGCTGCAGTCAATCATCGCAGAATTTAAACCACACATCATCTTCCTTCGCAGAAATCACCTCGACCGCTTTGTCTCTCATAAGAAAGCAAATGCATCAGGTAAGTGGCATACAGCAAGTACCTCTAATCTTGTTATCGATTTAGATCCTCGCGAATTCGAAACATTCATTACGAATTATAGAAAGTTCTATATAGATTACTTCCACTTTGCAAAGGCGCAAGGTTGCCCTGTTCTCGATGTTGATTTTACCGACCTACATAACCCAGAGAAGGTTCGTCAGATTCAAAAATTTGCTCAATTTGAAGATTTCTCTGACTGGGATCAATTGACTCTTGCTCCAACCACAGTAAAGCAGGATCGCTCCAGCAAAGTACAAGAAGATTTCTTAGCCAAGACTGGAAAGTCTCAAGCAGATTACGAGTTCCAGGCTGTGATGTCATGAGCAAGATTTCGGCAATCCTTAAGGAACTTGAGAACGAATCGATAGAGATTCTGCGCGAGACCGCCGCTGGTTTTAAGAAGCCAGTAATGATGTACTCCATAGGCAAAGATTCATCAGTCTTATTACACCTTGCTCGCAAAGCTTTCTATCCCTCTCCTATCCCATTCCCTCTTTTGCACGTTGATACAACATGGAAGTTCAAGGAGATGATCTCCTTCCGCGATCGAATCATTGCCGACACGAAATCACAGCTAATCGTTCATACCAACCAAGAAGGCGTTGCAGCCAACATCAATCCCTTCAATACCAACGCCTCTGAATACACACGTGTAATGAAGACGGTGGCGCTGCGCCAGGCACTTGATATGCATGGCTTTGATGCTGCAATCGGTGGATCTCGCCGTGATGAAGAGAAGAGCCGTGCCAAAGAACGCATCTTTAGCGTGCGCGATCCGGGACATCGTTGGAACCCACGCGAACAACGCCCAGAGCTATGGCGTACCTACAACACTCGTCTTGCACCAGAACAAACTATGCGCGTATTTCCAATCTCTGATTGGACCGAAGCCGATATCTGGCATTACATCTTGCAAGAGCGCATTGAAGTTAACCCACTGTATTTCGCGCAGGAGCGCCCCATGGTGCAACGCGGTGATCAGATGATTATGGTCGATGATGATCGCTTCCAGCTTCGAGATGGTGAAACGCCATTTATGAAGGTGGTTCGCTTCCGCACCCTTGGTTGCTATCCACTTACAGCAGCGGTTGAATCAACTGCGACAACAATTGAAGAAGTTGTTGAAGAGGTGCTACACGTCAAACTTAGCGAACGCGCTACGCGTCTGATCGATGGAGATAATGAAGACTCCATGGAGAAGAAAAAGACTGAAGGGTACTTCTAGTGGCCGGGGCAATTGTTCGTCTTCTTACATGTGGAAGCGTTGACGATGGTAAGAGCACACTCATTGGTCGCCTTCTCGTTGAGACTGACAGCATTCCGCACGACACCATAGGAGCAGCTCGCAAGGTGCGCCGTAGCGGATCAACAATTCCTGCAGGTGAAATTGACTTTAGTTTGCTCACAGATGGACTTGAAGCAGAGCGCGAACAGGGCATCACCATCGATGTTGCATACCGTTCCATGTCACTCCTTGATGGCAAGCGATTGATTATTAGCGATGCACCAGGACATGAGCAGTACACACGAAATATGGTCGTCGCCGCCTCTCGCGCCGATATCGGGCTAGTGCTGATCGATGCGATGAAAGGCGTCCGTACGCAAACACTTCGCCATCTGACTATCTGTTCGCTCATGGGCGTCTCTCGCGTGATTATCGCTATCAATAAATTAGATGCGATGGGCTACAGCCAAGAAGTCTTCGATGCCATTTCCGCCGATATTCAGCGGGCAGTAGAGCGCCTTGATGTTAAGGACATTCACATAATTCCGTGCAGCGCACTTGCTGGAGATAACGTCGTTTATCCAAGTACGCAGATGCCTTGGTACACAGGACAGACTCTGCAAGATGCGATTCAAAGCTGGCAGAAAGCTAAAGATCCAACAGCAAGCGGATTGATGCGTATTCAAATGATTGCTCGCGCAGATAACTTCCGTGGAGTATCTGGCACAGTACGTCGCGGCACATTCTCGCAAGGTGAAGAAGTCACCATCTTTCCAAGTAATCAGAAGGCGACTATCTCATCGATTGTCACCTTTGAAAATGAGATCAAGAAGGCCGATACCGATGACGCGGTAACTCTTGTTCTTACACCTGAAGTAGATGCAACTCGCGGTGATGTCATCGCCGTATCAAAGGATGATCTTGTAGCAGCAGATCGCTTTGCAGCACATGTGGTCTGGCTCAATGAAGATCCATTGATTCATAGCCGTTCATATCTAATGATTAGTGGACCATCAACTACTCCAGCAATTATCACCAAGATCCGCCACAAAATAGATGTCAATACTGGTGAGCACATTTCTTCAGATACCTTGAAGATGAATGAAATTGGCGATGTTGAGATCGCTTCCGATATTCCATTGGTAATGCGTCCATATAGCGATGATCGTGAATTCGGAAACTTTATTCTTGTTGATCGCCTCACGCTAAAGACAGTCGGCGCAGGAATGATTCGCCACTCATTACGTCGTGCGTCCAATGTGACTCATCAAGATTACGAAGTTGATAAAGTCCAACGCAGCGCTCAGAAGAACCAAAAAGCTCGCGTTGTCTGGCTTACTGGTCTTTCAGGTTCTGGAAAATCAACAATTGCCAACGCCCTAGAAAAGCGTCTCTTTGCGCAAGGTGCTCACGCCTACGTTCTCGATGGCGATAACTTACGTCTTGGCTTGAATATGGATCTTGGATTTACTCCTGAAGATCGCGCCGAGAATGTTCGTCGCGTCTCTGAAGTTGCCAAGCTCATGGTCGATTCAGGACTCATTGTGATCTCAGCACTTGTCAGCCCATTTGAAGTTGATCGCCAGCGCGCTAAGAGCATTTTTGAAGACGGTGAATTCCTTGAGATATTCATCGATACACCTGTAGAGATTTGTCGTTCACGTGACCCTAAAGGTCTCTATAAGAAATCTGCCGCGGGTGAAATTCCTAACTTCACCGGTGTTGGCCAAGATTATGAACGTCCATCACACCCAGATTTAGTGATTGATGGCACCGCGCCAATCGATGAGAGTGTTGAGAAGATCCTTAAGATTCTCCTATGAATTGGATTCTCTTTGCATTCGTAGGAACCATCGCTCAACTCATTGATGGTGCGCTAGGCATGGGCTTTGGCCTCACCAGTTCAACTTTGCTTGTCACTCTTGGCGCATCAGCAGCCGTCGCTTCAGCTGCCGTTCACTTCGCCGAAATAGGCACAACTCTTGCATCCGGTGCCTCACATTGGCATGCAGAGAACATTGATAAGAAAATCTTGCTGCGTCTTGCAATCCCTGGTGGAATCGGCGCGTTCCTCGGAGCAACCTTCCTCTCCTTTATTGATCTTTCGAGTTCAAAGATCTTTATCTCAACTCTTCTTCTCTTCCTTGGGTTCTTGTTGCTCTATCGCAACGTCTTTAAGACAGAGGGCCAAGTGAATATGATCGAGATTAAGAATCCCAATTTTTTAAGTTACCTCGGATTTACGGGTGGATTCGTTGACGCATCTGGTGGTGGCGGTTGGGGTCCAATAGTTACTCCAACGCTTATCTCAACAACATCGACTGACCCACGCAAAGTAATCGGAACAGTGAGTGCCGCCGAATTCGTAGTTGCGGTCGCCGCCTCTGTTGGCTTTCTTGCGCAGATCGGTCGTATCGATATTGATTGGGCCATTGTCGGCGGTTTAGCTCTCGGCGGAACGATCGCAGCACCTTTTGCGGCAAAGCTCGTTGGAATTCTTCCGGCTAAGCAACTTGGTATCGTCGTCGCAGTAGCTATTATTATTCTCAACGCAGTATCAATTATACGTGCATAGTCAGGAGCAACCCATGCGTTTTCTACTTTCAGTAATCGATGCGGCATCTCGAACTGGAACATCTGATGAGATGGCAGCCATTGATATCTTCAATGAAAAACTGCAGAACAACGGGCACTGGATCTTCGCATGTGGCGTTGACTCTCCAAAGAGTGCCAAGCTTGTTGATAATCGCGCTGGTGTGGGAATTACTCAGGATGGTTCATATGTTGATAACGACGAGTTCCAAAGTGGTTTCTGGATTATCAATGCAGCAGACCACGATGAAGCGATGGCGTTAGCTCGCGAAGGATCTAAGGCTTGCAACCGAAAAGTTGAAGTGCGCCCGCTGCTCTAGTTGTAGGTAAAGGTGACTGTGAGGCCATCATCTGGGTGATAGCTCCAGTCAGCAGATATCTTTCCAAACTTGGCACTTTGAATTCCGTCTAACGCTCGCGTCATACTCATCTTAGACCTCACAGATGAAGGCATCCCAATTTTTGATGTAACACAAGCAAACTCGGCATCTGAAACAAAGAACTTGAAGACATGATCGAGTGCGAGAGTTTTTCCCTTGTCGGTGAGTTCAGCACCCAAGGTTTTCGTGTTTAATCCGCACAGATAGAATGCTTTTTCAGTCAGATACTTTGATTTTGCGGCAGCAATCGGAGCAAAATCAACCCAGATCCATTTCCCGTTTTTCTGGTTACAAACGTATTGGATCCTGTTAAAGACAAATTTTGCATCCTTATTCTTCGCACTACAGACTTTTGTAGACAGATAATTTGTCTTTATTTTAAATACCTCGCCAAACTCTGGAGAGTAGTCTCTCACGACTCCGTCATTGGCAAACCCGGTAATTTCGGCACTTATTGGAGCTTTTATGCAGGAGGCTCTTATTTCAAAACCTACCGCATCATTAGTAGAAGTAATCCAAGTCGTTCCATCACAATTACTTACCTCTGATGTTTGCTCGGTTCTGATGTCAAAAACTTTTAGTGTAGACCTTGAGCTTCCATAGTAAGATATGTCAACACTTGTGAAAGCATAATCGTCTCCTGGTTTGCCATCTGTGTTGATTAAAATACCCACATATGCCTCACCAGTAAATTTCTTAGGATCAACTCCTGGAAGAATTTTTATATAAAATTGGATGTATCCGTTCGATGTAAGTGCAACTTGTACGCTCGTAATATCAAAATACGCATTAAGTCCATCTGGATTGATCACATCAGAGGGGCCATATTGGAAGAATCGATCATCGGCGGCTTGCGATGATGCTGGAAGCAGTGCGGCAATGAGAGTTAGAGCTGAGGCCACAATCAAGCGGATTTTCATCTTCTCATTGTTTCATACTGGGGTGAATCTGAGAATCTCATAGAAGCTTTAACTGCTAAGTCATTGTCGCGGAGTTTGACTAGTCAACATCGATATTAGGCCGCCTCGGTGATTTATCCTTACACCATGAAAAACTCACGATTTATATTGCCATCACTACTTACGGCAATTCTTATGGTGGTCAGTGGGATCCAGGCAACTTCCGCACAGGCTACTCAAACTCTTACTGTTGAGGGAGTCGAATTCACTTGGCCGGATCAGGTCTATGCTCCGCAATCATTGGAAGAATCGACAAACGCATTCCTCGAAGTGAGTTATGTAAATAAGTCAGGCTCTGATTTCTACTATGTTGGGTATTCAATGAGAGACCCATCTGGTGCACCTTTCCCCGTGTTTAACATTAAGGTGGGTGTCAAGAATTCCACCTCTGGAGTCCTACCAGGAAAGATGAGTTTTATGTCCTTCCTTAACTTCACCGGTCCAGGAAGTTATCCAATTACTCTCTGTACTCTAAAAACTCTTGGGGGCGGAACTACAGAAATCTGCGGAAAGTCAACGGTCACTTTTGTAACTGTAAAGCCAACTCCTCCTAAGGTAGTTGCTCCTTCACCAGCGAGCCCATCAGCGTCTCAGCAAGCAAAGCCACCTGTTGCGCAAGTAAAGAAAACAATCACGTGCACCAAAGGTAAAGTCACCAAAAAGGTTACCGCTGTGAATCCAAAATGCCCTGTGGGGTATAAGAAGAAGTAGCGAAAGCTTTAACTGCTTATCCTGAGATAACCTACTGCGTACGGTTACTTAACTCCATACCGGATCTGACTAAAGGTAGTTGTGGATTTTGTTGGCAAAAACGAATAGTCCTTGGTGTGAAAGGCACTAAAGGCTTAACTCGTGCGCGCGAAGGGATTCGAACCCCTAACCTTCTGATCCGTAGTTTCCCTTTACGCTTGTCTAAGCGTATCTCTAAGGTTCTAGTTCTTCGTTCTTTTGTCTCTATTGAGCGTAAAAGTATCCCTGTCGGTTCTCACTATGTCTTGTGCTATCTGTACCGTTGAAAGCAAAATGAAAGCAAAGTGGGGGTGTTTTTTGTAGCCCCCGTACACCCCTGACGCTCCCTGTATATATATCTCCCGAAAAGTTCTAGATCGTTTTGAATCAGCCTTAGACGGTTCGAATCCGGCTAAATCGGGGAGAGATTGACGGGAAAGACAGGGGGGGTAGGCGTATGACTCAAAAAACGTTACTGTGCATATATGGCGTGGGAGAAATGCGATAGCTGATGTGGATGCGCATACGAAGGCTTTTCGCGCTATGTGCTCAGAACTGGTTTCTTAAGGCAGGAGTGACCACTTAATTCCTTAACAAGTTGGGTCCTATAACTTACTCTTAAGGGATGAAGAAGGTAGTTGGAGTCCTAGTAGCGATTACCTTGTTTGCCGTTCCACTTAATGCTGTTGCTGCCGTCAAGGCTGGCGCTACATGCAAGAAGGCTGGGATAACTTCGACGTACGGGGGGAAGAAAT
>CANLFL010000020.1 GCA_947489825.1 Candidatus Nanopelagicaceae bacterium | reverse complement strand
CCACGTGTGGCCATTATTAAGCACCCAGATGTGCGCCGTTCGCTGATGGTTCAAAAGTCTTACTCTGAAGGTATGAGAGCTCTTCTTCTCTACACCGCATCGATCCAGGATGAGATCGAGCTCGCTGAACAAGCTGGCGATAAAGATCGTGCTGCCGAAATGATTGCTCTCAATGATTTAATGCTTCCAATTGTTAAGGGTTACGGTTCAGAAAAGTCATGGACACTCCTTGGCACTGAATCACTTCAGACATTTGGTGGCGCTGGCTTCACGCGCGATTGGCCGATCGAACAGTATGTGCGTGATGCAAAGATCGATACCTTGTATGAAGGCACAACTGCGATCCCAGGTCTTGATTTCTTCTTTCGTAAAATTGTAAAAGACGGCGGGAAAGCCCTAGGGATCATTGGAAAAGAGATCAGTGAATTTGCCGCTACCGGTGGCGCACACGATGCTCAGAAGCAAGCGCTACTTAAAGCACTTGGTGATCTTCAGGGAATAGTTGGAGTTCTTGTTGGACATGCAATGGCATCACAAGAAAAAGCAGATGAGATCTACAAGGTTGGTCTCAACACTTCTCGCGTACTCATGGCTGTTGGCGACATCATCACTGCCTGGCTCTTGCTACGTCAGGCTGATATCGCATCCGAAAAAATTGCAGCCGGTCCTGGAAAAGATGCAGCTTTCTATGAAGGAAAGATTGCATCAGCTCACTTCTTTGTTGCTAACTACCTTCCACATATCACCGCAGATCGCAAGATCGTAGAGGGCACAGATAGCGCAATCATGGAGATCTCCGAGAACGCTTTTTAATCAGATACTCTTCTCGGATGCTTAATCGCTTCCGAGGTGAGATTTACCTGATTACAGGTGCGCTCTTCTTCTCATTTAACGGTGTGATCTCAACTCTTGTCTTAGATCACTTATCGCCATTTCGCCTGACTCAGGTGAGATGTATCGGTGCCTTCGCGATCATCTTCGTTATTGTTGCCTCTCGTAATTTTCAATCGTTGAAAGCTACTCGCCGCGAAATTCCCACCTTGGCCCTACTTGGCATCGTTGGTTTTGCAGCCGTGCAGGCTGGTTATTTTCTCGGAATCCAACGCGGAATACCCTTAAGCCTTGTCCTGATTATCGAATTCACCGCACCTATTTGGATCGTCCTCTGGATCAAATTTGTTCAGAAGAAAGCTGTCCCCAATGGCATGTGGGGAGGAATCGCACTGGCATTTATCGGACTGATCTTTATCGCAAAGGTCTGGGATGGTTTCACCTTCGATCTCTTGGGAATTATTGGCGCACTCATCTCAGCCTTCGCAATCGCCGTCTATTTCCTCGTTGGATCTTCGGTCGGCAAGACGCGCTCTGCACAATCAATTACCGTCTGGGGACTTGGAATGGCAGGGCTGACATGGGCGATTGTGATGCCCGTCTGGCAATTCCCATTTGAAGTTTTTACTTTGGATATGAATCTGCAGGGAATCTTTGATGGAACGCTTGTACCGGGATGGGTATTGATCGCATGGATTATTCTGATGGGAACGATCGTTCCTTATCTTTTTGTTATTAGTGGAATGCTTAAATTAACTCCATCGACGAGCAGCGTCATGGGAATGTTAGAGCCAGTAATGGCTGGCGTCTTTGCGTGGATCTGGTTGGCACAGAGCTGGGCACCAATTCAATTAGGTGGCGCTGCAATTGTTCTTGTCGGAATCTATATTGCAGATAAAGCAAAGATTGCAGTAACGAGCGATAAATAACTACTCGTTCCAACCACCATCACCAGGTGAAGCTGGCTGATCAAAGTCTTGTGGTTGTGATGATGTGAAGTCGCGACCAGCGCCAGGATTTTCAGCCATATCTGCGAAGCGTGCAAAGTGAAGTTGCGCTGAGACCTTAATTGTCCGCGTCGGTCCGTTACGGTGCTTTGCTACATGTAGGTCTGCCTCACCTTGGCGGCTCTGTGAGTCATACATATCTTCACGGTGAAGCAAGATAACAACGTCAGCATCTTGTTCAATCGAACCAGATTCACGTAGATCAGAGAGCTGCGGTCTCTTATCGGTACGTTGTTCAGATCCACGGTTGAGCTGTGAGATTGCGATGACGGGAATGTCGAGTTCCTTCGCCATAAGTTTGAGTTGGCGTGAGAATTCAGATACTTCTTGCTGACGGTTTTCGACCTTCTTGCCTGAAGTCATCAGCTGGAGGTAGTCGATAACAATTAGTTTGAGGTTATGGCGCTGCTTGAGGCGACGAGCCTTGGCGCGAATCTCCATCATTGAAAGGTTCGGTGAATCATCGATAAAGAGTGGGGCGTCTGAGATCTCACCCATACGGCGAGCAAGTTTTGCCCAATCATCATCGCTGAGTTGTCCTGAGCGAATGTTATTAAGACCCACGCGCGCCTCCGCAGAGAGCATACGCATTGTAATTTCTGATTTAGACATTTCAAGCGAGAAGATCACTGCACATTTATTTTTGTGAATCGCTGCATGGCGTGCGATATCTAGACCAAGTGTTGATTTTCCAACAGCGGGACGAGCTGCAAGAACAATCATGTTGCCAGGATGGAAACCATGTGTCAGCAGATCAAGATCACGGAAACCACTCATCACGCCTTCAGCGCCACCACCCTTAGAGATTGCTTCAATCTCATCGAGTGCTTGTGGCAAAATTGTTGAGAGCTGAACATAATCCTCTGATGTACGTCGCTCTGTGACTGCATACACTTCAGCTTGCGCTTGATCTACTGCATCATCGACTTCACCTTCGGAGTTATATCCGAGTTGGACAATCTTTGTTCCCGCTTCAACAAGGCGACGCATGATTGCATGTTCGAGAATAATCCTTGCGTAGTAACCAGCATTTGCCGCCGTTGGTACTGAAGAGATAAGTGTGTGGAGATATGGCGCACCACCGGCGCGTGCGATATCACCGCGCTTTGTCAGCTCTGCTGAAACAGTAATCGCATCAGCTGGTTCACCGCGACCGTAGAGATCAAGGATTGCATCAAAGATAAGTTCATGTGCTGGGCGATAGAAATCTCGTTCGCGAATAACTTCAATTACATCTGCAATTGCTTCCTTTGAGAGCATCATTGCGCCGAGAACAGATTGTTCTGCGATGAGATCTTGTGGTGGTGTGCGCTCAAACTCCGCGCCAACGGTCTGATAGTTGCGCGAAGAGTTATTTGGAAGTTCTGCGATGCTCACAGTGCACACACTCCCATCTGCCACCGACACCATAGATATGGCCTCGTTATAACTATGGAGGGAAACTTAGGTGAGTGGTGGCCCCTAAAGCGAGAATGGAGCGCGAGCTATGTGGAGAAGGTGTGCATAAGGGGATAGATAACTGGGGACATCCCTGTGGATGGGTGTGTATAAGGTGTGGGTAACTCTCACGGGAAAGTGAAGAGAAGGTTAAAAGTCCTGTTCAGAGCCTACTTTCTCCTCCACAGGGTGAATGGGGAAGAAAGTTTTCAAAGTCTTAACTAGTGAGATCGGCTGCTCCCAGAGGATGGCTGACCACAGTGGGAAGATTCGACACATGATCCTCGATTCCGCCCTCTATCAAGATGGGCGACGCAACCATCAGGACGCCTCAATCTCAGAGCTCATCTCTTTTGCACGCCGAGAAGGTGGCTTTGTTTGGGTAGGTGTTTCAGAACCATCGACTGCTGAATTTGAAAAACTCGCAGCAGATTTTGAGTTCCACCCCTTAGCAATTGAAGATGCAGTGATGGCAAAGCAGCGCGCAAAGTTAGAGATGTACGAGGGGATGACATTTGTTGTTCTCCGCACAACGTTCTACGAAGAGAGTGCGAGCCAGGTAACTACAGGTGAGATTCTGGCATTTATCGGTGAGCATTACATTGTTGTCGTCCGCCATGGAGAAGGCTCACCCCTTACCGGCGTACGCAATAGGTTAGAGCAACAGCCTCATCTACTCGCGCACGGACCATACGCAGTCCTGCATGCGATTATGGATTCAGTGATCGATACCTATATAACAATCACTAGTGAGTTAGAGAAAGATGTAATCGAAGTTGAGCAGAGCGTCTTTAGTGATCGTAAGGCCTACAACTCAGAAAAGATCTACTTCTTAAAGCGAGAACTTTTGGAGTTTAGTCATTCCATTTATCCATTACTTGTTCCCTTGCAGCGCTTAGCTGTTGACTTCAATGACATTGTTCCTGACGAGCTTGCTCCATTTTTCCGTGACACACTCGACCATCTTCACAGCGCAATCGATATCGCAAATGGTCTTGATAATCTTTTGACGTCAGCCCTCAGCGCTGACTTGGCACATGTACAGGTGCAACAGAATGAAGATATGCGCAAGATAACTTCATGGGTCGCACTCGCTGCCACCCCAACAATGCTTGCAGGAATCTATGGAATGAACTTTGATCAGATGCCAGAGTTAGGGTGGACCTTCGGTTATCCACTAGTTGTGGGTGTGATGGTTGTTGTAACTAGTGTTCTTTACTATAAATTTAAGAAAGCTAATTGGTTATAAAGCAAAGGCCCCCGCTTGCGCGAGGGGCCTTTGAGTTAAGTACTGATTACTTGGCTGGTACTACCGAAACGGTAACGCTTGCGATAACTCCATGAGCAAGTGAAACCTTGACTGCATGGTCGCCAGTCTTCTTGACGTGTCCAGCGGTCTTGATGCTGTGACGATCAATATCTGTACCTGCAGCTGCCTTGATTGCAGCAGCGATATCTTTATCTGTAACTGAACCGAACAAACGACCGTTTGCTCCGACCTTTACAGTGATCGTAATTGGCGCCTTTTCGAGCGCTGCCTTGATCTCTTTAGCGTGATCGATATCGCGGACTTCGCGTGCAGCACGTGCACGACGGATTCCTTCGATCTGCTTTTCGCCACCGAGTGACCATGCGATTGCTACGCCACGTGGTAACAAGAAGTTGCGGGCATAACCATCTTTCACAGAGACAACGTCGCCTGCGCTACCGAGCTTTGCTACTTCGCGAGTAAGAATAAGTTTCATTATTGGCTACCCCCTTAGCGAGCTGTCGATGTGTAAGGCAAGAGTGCAACTTCGCGGCTATTCTTTACAGCCGTTGCAATCGAGCGTTGGTGTTGTGTACATGCGCCAGTGACGCGGCGAGCGCGGATTTTGCCGCGATCAGAGATGTACTTACGAAGGGTCGCGATATCTTTGTAATCGATATAGCTGACCTTGTCGCGACAGAAGCTGCAAGGCTTCTTCTTGAACTTCTTATTGAGGGCAGCAGCTTTCGCGCCCTTGTTCTTCGGTTCCTTGAGGTTCCGGTTATTACGTGCTCCCATTGTGGTGCTCCTTTTCGGGCCCTCACGGCGATCGATTTTCGATCACCCATGAGGAATGGTGGTTAGTTATCTATTTAAACTTTTTTAGAATGGAGGTTCGTCGGAGGTAGTGGTTGCCCATCCACCGCCGGCTGGTGAAGGTGATGCGGCAGCCCAAGGATCGTCGTTAAATGAATCGGCTGCAGCAGGTGCTGCCGCTCCAAATCCGCCACTTCCGCCTGTTCCACCTGCGCGCTGAGCGCGGGTGACCTTAGCGGTTGCATTGCGAAGAGATGGACCTACTTCATCAACTTCTACTTCAAAGACTGTGCGCTTTTCGCCTTCTTTTGTTTCGTATGAACGCTGCTTAAGTCGACCAGAGAGAATGACGCGCATTCCCTTTGTAAGTGACTCTGCAACATTCTCTGCAGCTTGACGCCAGATTTGGCATTGAAGGAAGAGGCTCTCGCCATCTTTCCATTCATTCGTAGTCTTATCGAGATAACGAGGTGTTGAAGCAACACGGAATTTAGCTACCGCCGCACCTGATGGTGTGAAACGTAGCTCAGGATCGTCAACGAGGTTGCCGATCATTGTGATTGTTGTATCTCCAGCTGCCATTTTTTCCTCTTCTCTCTTTAAGTTCTCTGCCTATGCCTGCTCTGGGTGGTCTCTACTGGTGGAGTCCATACTTTTAAATTACATCCCGCCGGCAACATTTTCTAGATGCCACCAACAAGTATGTGGAGATTATTCGGGACGAATAACCTTTGTACGTAGAACGGATTCGTTCAAGTTAAGTTGACGGTCCAATTCCTTGACCGCAGCAGGCTCACAGTGCATATCTACAACTGCGTAGATGCCTTCGCCTTTTTTGTTGATTTCGAATGACATACGACGTCGGCCCCAAACATCGAGCTTGTCGACGCGGCCTCCGCTGTCTTTGATGATCTTGAGATATGTCTCAAGTGACGGTGTGACTGTACGTTCTTCGAGTTCTGGATCGAGAATGACCATTAATTCATAGTGACGCATGCGTTAACCCGACCTCCTCTGGACTAAGACGGCCACGGCATTTCCGTGACAGGAGGGTTATAGCTTCTCCGCATCGCAGCTGACCCAAGTTGGGGGCCACGGTGTGGAGGGCTAAGGGTAACTGTCGGCGGATTTAAAGAGAAATTCATGCGGGAATTGGCCGCCCTGGGAGGCCTTTTTGATGAGGAGAACGACGAAATAGAGGCAGGCGGCGATGCGGATCAGGCTGATTAAGGCATAACCGGTCAGAGGCAGTCCGAACTTTGCCTCAGTGACGCTAGCTAAATGTTGCCAAATTGCCACGTGATAAATCACTTCCGCAATCTGCCACACCCAAAAAGCGTGAACATCTTTGCGTCTTGTTATGGCGATGACTGCAAGTGGAACCAGCCATAGAACATATTGTGGTGAATACACCTTGCTAGCAATCATGACCAGGGCTAAAACAATAAAGCTGACATCGGCAAGTTGCACAGTCTCTTTAGTTGAGAAGATAAGAAGAGTAACCAGAAGAACTGCAACTGCCAGAGCAAGGATTGCAAAGAAGTTTGTATTTCCTAGATTTACTCCAAGGGAGGAGAGGGCATACCAGAGTGAACCCCAATCCTCTCCACGATCAAAGTTAAGTTGGTAGAAACGTAACCAACCGTCAGGAGTTGTGAGCATGACTGGAATATTGATGAGAAGGAAAGTTGCAACAGTAATCCCAAGATAACGAGCAAGCTCTCTGATTTCATTACGTCGCCACAAAATGAGTGCAATCGGTAAAAGTAGGAAAATCGGTAAGAATTTAGTTGAGATCGAAATACCAATTGCAAGAGCTGAGTGCGTGTACTTCTTCCGATCAAACCAATAAATAGAGAGCATCATCGAGACGATCGCCCACAAATCCCAATTGATATAGAGCGATGCAATCGCTGCAGGTGCGATTGCAGAAAGATAGGCAAACTCGGGTCGTATTCGATAAACAATAAGTGCGATAAATATAAATAGTCCGGCTAAGAAGATCTGATTAACTCTGTAGTAATTGAGCATTTCGTTATCGCCATCAGGAATGATGCGAGCAAAGAACCACATCACAGCTCCTGTGAGTACTGGATACTCCACCGCATTTGTAGTCGATGAATACGACCAACGATCATCATCTAACTCGCGTTCACCGTATAACGCTGGAATATCTGAATAACAGGCGTGTACATATTGATCTGGAGTTGCCCAGAATGATTGCTCGCAGGGGCTGAATTTAACTGCCCCCACCAGGGTTCCAATCAAGCTAAGAAAGATAAGTACGACAGCTGGTTTAGCAAGACGAGCGCTCATGGAGAGTTACATTAATCTGTTCTGGTTTGAACGCCGCCAGTTGTCATCTCAATCGGCTCAAGACCTCCGACATTTGAAGGGGCAGGAAATGTCATCACGGGCTCGCCCTTAAGCGCGCCCTTCATAAATTCTGTCCAGATACGTGCCGGGAAGGTTCCACCTGTAACAGAGGTTAATCCGCCGATGCCGTTGAGTGATTCTGAGGCCGAATCTCTAAAGAAGGCAACGGATGCAGATAATTGTGGTGTGTATGCAGCAAACCAGGCAGAGGCATTTGATTGTGATGTTCCAGTCTTGCCAGCTGCGGGGCGGCCGAGTGAAAGTGCCGCAGCACCTGTTCCACCATTTACCACGCTCTTGAGAGCATAGGTGAGATCAGCCATTACCTCTTTAGAGAAAACTTCTTGTGTTTGTGGAGTTGCTTCATAGAGCACACCCTTATTTGGACCTGTAACAGAGGCGACCAAGAATGGTTTGGCATAGACACCTTGAGCAGCAAAAGTAGCGTAGGCGTTAGCGACATCGATTACGCGCGGAGATGCCACACCTAATACAACAGATGGGGTTGCAATCATCGCGACGTTTTCTGGAATACCTGCTCTGCGCGCGGCATCTACGACTTTATCCATGCCAGCTTTCATACCAAGTGGAACAAAGATCGTGTTGACTGAATGTTGAGTTGCAGTGAGAAGGTCGAGTTGACCCCACCCTTCATTGCCGTAGTTGCTCACAATGTAAGGCTTACCAAGATCATCAAATGTTTGTGGTGAATCACCATTCCACATAGATGTCAGCGGGATTCCTGCTTCAAGGGCAGCAATAAGTGCAAATGGTTTAAATGTTGAACCTGCTAAAGCAATTGATTGTGTTGCATCATTGAGTTGACGCTCTAAGTAATCTCGGCCGCCGTAAAGTGCGATGATTTCACCCGTTCCAGGGCGAATAGCAACAAGGCCAATACGTAGGTTTTCAGGGGCTTTCTTTGGGTAGAACTTAGTAACAGCATCTACCGCTGATTGCTGTGCTTTCTCTACCAGCGTTGTGCGAATGACAAGTCCGCCTTCAAGTAACTGTTCTTCAGAAAATCCGAGTCGCCCTAAATCTCTCTGCACTTGTGAAATGACATGACCTTTTGGCCCACTCAAGGTTCCTGATGTCACACGAGGTGCAACTGTAGGAAACTTTGCTTGATCGACCTGTTCTTGCGTAATCCAGCCTTCGTTGAACATTCCATCAATGACGTACTGGAATCGGCTCTCGAGGCGAACTGCATTCTCTTCTGACAGTGATGGGTCGTAATAACCTGGCGAGCGCAAGATACTTGCGATAACTGCAGTCTGCGACAGTGTTAATTGATCAACATTGCGATTGAAATATTGTTGCGATGCTGTTTGAACACCGTAGGAGCCACGGCCAAAGTAGATAGTATTGAGGTAATTTTCAAAGATTTGATCTTTCGATAGAGCATTCTCTAACTTCATTGCAATGACAAGCTCTTTAATTTTACGCTCAATAGTTCGGCTTGAGGTAAGAAATGCCGTCTTGGCATATTGCTGAGTAATGGTTGATCCACCTTCACCATTGAGGCTTCCAGATTTCAAATTATTAATAAGTGCACGAGCAATACCTGTCACGCTAAATGCCTGGTTGGAGTAAAACTTTCTATCTTCTGCAGCCAGCACTGCATTACGCATATTTATTGGGATCTGAGCAATAGGAAGAATTTGGCGATTCTGCGTACCGATGCGACCGATCTCATCACCGTTGGAATATTGAATGATCGTTGCCTGACTGTTGACGTAGGCATTTGGATCAGGGATTGAGACAGAGAACCAAGCAAAGGCAAAGAGGGTAGATCCTGCAATAAAGCCGAATCCGCCCAGAAAGATCGTCGTGCGAAATAAACGGCGGCGCAGTACTGATCTATCCATTCTTATAGGTTACCTGTCTTCTACTCATCTTCGAGCGTCCGAACTTTCCGCGGCGGTTTACGGGTGATGCCATCGCCCAAAATAAAGGTAGAACAGAGGTGATTCCATGAACATCCACGGCAGACCTCAACTACATAGACAGAGAATTCACCGAACTCGTGCTCCATCGACGCTAACTCTTCAGGGGATTTAATTCGACCTGAGAATTGTCCGAGTTGATCGCCAAATGTGTAGCGAAGTTCAACGAGCTCTATCTTTTTACATACCGGACACTTTCTATCCACTTTCTCGCCATGGTATTTCGCTGCACGCATCAAATATGGATCTGCATCACACGCATCAACCACACCACGGAATAGGCCCATGAGAGTTGCGCGCTTATCGAGGGTGTAGTCGATATAGGCGCGCAGTGAGCGCAAGGTAAGTGT
>CANLFL010000019.1 GCA_947489825.1 Candidatus Nanopelagicaceae bacterium | reverse complement strand
TCTTCCTTGGACTTGGATGGTCTTGCACACTCATCGCTGGCTCTGCACTGTTGTCAGGTTCTGTAGATGACGAGATGCGTCCTTCATCTCAAGGCACGAGTGACTTAGTCATGAACCTGATGGGCGCAGCAGGTGGCGCACTGGCTGGAGTAATCATTGGTTTTCTCAATTACGGATGGCTCTGCTTCTTTGCATCGATTCCTGTTGTAGTCCTTGGTGTTTGGTCGACCAGGCTAAAAAAATGAAACCAATCAGAATTCTCCTGCTACTCCTTTTTTCTGTGACACTTTTTGCATCTCAATCCGTTGCTGCGCAAGCGCACTCAGCTCTAGAGTCATCAACTCCTGCACAGGGACAAATGGTTGAGACGTTGCCTTCCGAAATTTCAATAACTTTCAATGAAGAGTTGATTTCAATTGAGGGAGAGTCAATCAACACGCTCACTCTTAAAGGTGCTGATGGGAGAAACTACGAACTTCTCCCTCCGACAATTGTTGGCGCAGTTCTTTCTGCACGAGTTGCTGGTGGCGATTACCCGGCTGGAGATTACCTCTTGTCGTATCGAGCAGTTTCAGCTGACGGCCATCCGATCACTGGAGAAATTACTTTTTCTACTAGCTCCCCCACTGCAGTTGAATTTGAAGAAGCAACTCCTGTAACAACTTCCTTTTCTCCAGAACCTGTTGAGTCGTCATCAAATGCATTGCTATATCTACTCGGCGGGCTACTTCTGCTAGTCGGTATACTTTTTGGAGTAAAGAGAAAACGAGATCGTGGCTCAAGCATTGGATAGTCTTAGTATGAGTTTGATTAAAGATCTTCACGCGTTAGCTAGGAAGAGCAGGTCTTCAGATCTCGGTCGGTTTTATAAGACTGGCCCTGGTAAATACGGTGAGGGTGATCGCTTTATCGGAGTGATCGTTCCAGATACTCGCTTAATTGCTAAGAAGTATATCGATCTACCATTTGCTGAACTTGAGAAAGTCATTGACTCTCCTATCCATGAAGAACGTCTCTGCGGTCTGATCATCCTGACACTTCGGTACAAGCGAGATAAGGATGAGAAATCCCGAAAGAAGATTTTCACCTTTTACATGAAGATGGTGCGAGCAGGACATGTAAACAATTGGGACTTAGTTGATGTGAGCGCGCCAATCATCGGTGATTATTTAATCGGTCAACCTGATCACATGGAACTCCTAGAGAAGTTGTCGCGAAGCAAGAACCTTTGGCAGCGCCGCATCGCAATGATTTTTACCTTTGCATTCTTGCGTAAGGGAATCACTGAACCAACGGTTGTGATCGCTGAGAACCTGTTAGGCGATGACCATGATTTGATTCATAAGGCTGTTGGCTGGATGTTGCGCGAAATGGGAAAGCGCGACCCATACCTACTGCGATCATTCTTGAAAGAAAATGCCCCACAAATGCCTCGGACAGCCCTTCGATATTCCATCGAAAAACTGCCCGAGAGCGAACGAAAGAGATGGTTGGCGATTAAGCCTTCACATCAAATCGATCGGCGTTTATAACCTTTGTCCATGCAGCGATAAAGTCTGCAACAAACTTTTCGTGAGCATCATCTTGCGCATAAACCTCAGCATATGCACGCAGGATTGAGTTCGATCCAAAGACGAGATCCCTATGCGTCTCTCCTTGTATAATCACCCCATGGCAGTCTCAGATGGTGATCGCGAGAAGTTTTTTCCACTTATTGAGAAGAAATATGGCGAAAAGATGGCCTATTGGTTTGCCATCATGAAAAAACTCGAGGGCCAGAAATATCCAGAGCAGATCGCCTATCTTCGTGAGAATTACGGATTCAGTCAGGCCCATGCCAATGCCCTCGTGATGTATTCGAGAGGTTCGACTTCTTCTAAGCGTCACGAAACACCTGCTGCATACTTCAAAAGTATTGATGCCAAGCAGGCCAAAAAGATCAAGGAAATTATCAAGGTCATTACAATCAAGTACCCTGATTTAGAACTTGTTATGGCATGGAATCAACCAATGCTCAAGCGAGGTAAGGATTATGTCTTCGGGGCTTCAGTTTCGACTAATCACATCTTGATCGCGCCATGGGGTGATGTCCTGAAAACTTTTGCACCCAAGTTTGAAAAACTTGAGGGTGTGAGGGTAAATAAGAAAACGATCGCGATCCCAAATGACTGGGAAGTCGACGTCAAATTGCTGCATTCAATGATTGCTGCGCGACTCAAAGAGATTAACTAACTCAATCAGCGAGAGCGACGAACCTTCGCCACTCGGATATTTTCACTAATCATCAACCAAATAAGTGCCGGTACTAAATCAACACTTCTCTTTGCAAACCATTTTGCTCCATTTGTAATCAACCAATACAGCTCAAATTTTTTGGAGACATTAATCGACGTGGAGAGCTTCTTTGCCGAACGTCGCGGCAGTGCAAGCTTGCGACGCACAAGATCTGCAATTAATTGGTGGCCAATGGCAGATGGGTGCATCCGATCAACGTGCCACATACGACGCTCATGTGCGATTTTCGAATCCCATGTTGGAACAAGAACGACGTTCTCTCGCTCGGAAAGCTCAATATATATCTCATTAATGAGAGCCACTCTGGCTGAGAGGATTTTTCTCAGAGCAAGCGGTCCAGGTGCAGTGCTTATTGGATCGGGTAAGCCTAGGAGGATGATGACGGCATTATTCTCACTCAGTGTTTCAATGACGGTAATCAGAGAATTCTTAATCTCTTTGGGAGAGAAATCTCCTCTAAGAACATCATTTGTGCCAATACATACCAAGGCAAGGTCTGGCCTAAAAGCGTGTGCTGCATTTAATTGATGCTGAGTGATATGTCTTGCTCGAGCACCGTTCTTTGCAACATTGATGAAATTTCCTGCGGTGAGATCGTGTGCCAATCTTCCCGCCCAACCTGCACCCACGCTAGGAATGGCATCACCATGATCTCCGACACCAAAGACTGAGCTATCCCCCAACGCAATAATTCGCGGATTGCTAATGTGGCGCAATGCAAGTGCTGGATCTCGTTTTTCAATTTTCGGTGTTATCGATGGTTGCGTAATCACAGGCTCATCTCCAGTTCGTGTAGGGCGAGAAGTTGATGTGCAGAATTTGACCAAGAAAACTCCTCGGCACGACTGCGTGCAAGGAGACGGCGTTCGTCGAGATCCATGAGTGAGAAGTATTCGATTGCATCCACCCATAGCTTCGTATCTTTATGTAGTGCGGCACCACAGAGTGAAGTGATAATTTCACTGATCGCTGCCTCTTTGCGGCAGACTACCGGCGTACCTGATGCGAGAGACTCAAGTGCTGCTAAGCCAAAAGTCTCGATTGGACCTACTGCAAGAAAAACTTGAGCTTTAGCCATTAGCCTTGAGACAATCTCTTTATCGCTTACAAAGCCAAGAAGTATTACTGGAAGGATTTCTTGTACAACTGCTTCCTTCATTCGCTTTTCGTAAGGACCTGATCCTGCAATAACTAATGTGAGATCAGAACTTCTAGCCTTAAGTTCTCGGGCAATATCGAGTAGGTAGAGGGGATCTTTCTCCTTTGACAGACGCGTGCAAGCGAAAATGAATTTTTTAGGTACTTCTTGAAATGCTGCCATTGGTTTCTCTGATTGGCTTGGGTGAAAGAGCTGTAAATCGACGCCAAGTGGAATATTGACGAGTTGTGATTCATTGAGAACCATTCCAAGTTCAACAAATTCTTCTGAAGCAAATTTCGTTGTCGCTACAATTCGATCTACAGATGCGGCTGTATATTTATTCCAGAATCGCGCTAGCGCTTTTTTCCCAGGAAGAAACTTTCCGAATGCACTGATAACACCATCGACTCGTTCATGAGCGAAGAAAATTGTGGGAATAGATTGCCTGCGCGCCCAGCGGGAAACTCTCAGAAGAGTTGTGCGATCAGATATCTCTAAAACCTGCGCATCAAAATTCTTCACCAAGCGAATAACTTCACCGCTGTTGAGAATAATTCGATATCCGCCAGAAAATGGAATTATTGGAGACGAGACGGTTACCGTTGTTATATTTCCTGATCGTGAAGAACTTTCCTTTTTACCAGGGACTACGAGTAAGACTTCATGTCCTAACTCTTCGTATTCGTGACTAAGGGAATTCATCGCAGTTTTAAGTCCACCACTCTTTGGCCCATACATATTTGCAATATGTGCAATGCGCGTCATGATGCATGTCCTTGTTGCTGACCCTTACGAGTTTCAAGAACGTTTGTATAGAGAGCGAGAAGCTCAGAGCAGACGGCGCTCCACGTCCGAGTTTGGACTGTGGCGAATGCATTCCGCCCCATCTCTAAACGCATATCTTCGAAATTAACTAGGGTGAGAACTCGTTTACGAATATGAAAATCATCACCTGGTGTGTAGAAGAGTCCATTGTGACCCGGTGTGATCAGATCACGAGGCCCACCGATTTCAGGTGCAATAACAGGTAGCCCCGCCGCCATTGCTTCTTGGATAACTTGGCAGAAAGTTTCGTTTTCGCCAGTAGTAACGAGAAGGTCCATTGAAGCCATAGCTTTGCTTAAGGCTTCACCGCTCTGATGTCCCAGGAATATTGCACTCGGTAGAGCTTTCTCCAACATCGCTCTTGATGGTCCATCTCCCACGATTACCTGCACAACTTTCTTACCAGTAAGCTCGCCTATGTCACTGAGGTTTGCAAGTTTGTGCACCTGCTTCTCCGGTGCTAAACGGCCAACAAATCCGATCACGCATGTTTGCGAATCAGCGCCCCAACTCTTGCGAAGAGTTTTAGATCTCCACTTTGGATGGAATTGTTTGAGATCTACACCTCGACCCCAACGATGAATATTTTCTATTCCTAGGGCTTTGAGATAGTTTTCAGAATCAGTTGATGGGGCAAGAGTGATTGTTGAGCCTGCATGGATCTTCTTGAGTCGTCTTTCAACAAGATTCTTTGCAGTAGTGAGTCGATAAAAGTTAATAAACCCAGAGACATCTGTCTGGAAGTTGGCTACGACGGGAATGTCGTACATGACTGCACACTTTCGAACCTGCTCGCCAAGGAGAAATGGTGAAGCAAGGTGAATAATGTCAGGTGAGAAATCGCGAATGAGATTCATTACGGTTCTGGTTGAGATACTTGGAATATCCACTTGTGCAAAGGAGTGAAGTGCCAGAGCGGGCACTCTCGTAATTTCAACTCCGTCAACTGAATCTGGCCCTACTCCGGGTGCAATAATTCGAACGGTGTGACCTTGATTGTGGAGATATCTCGCAGCATGCAGAACAGAGTTTGTGACTCCATTCGAGCGCGGCAGAAAAGATTCTGCAGATATCAAGATTCTCATGGTTACTTTATACGGGGTGGAAGTGCCCAAGCTATTAATCTTCCGATAATGGCAGTTGAACCTTTCGCCTAGTTTTTCGAAAAATCCTTAAGATTCCGTTCACCTAGCGTTAACTTGTGATGAGGCTCTTTGGCGAAGTTCTATGTCACCCTTTAATTCATGAGCGAGAGAGTCGAACGGGCAGCATTCTTCGATCTAGATAACACCCTCATCGATGGCTCATCTATTTATTACTTTGTCCGAGGACTCTCAAAGTCTGGAATTCTCCAGCGCCGCCAGATCGCACGCTTTGCCTTAGACAACTACCGTTTTCGCCGCTGCAAGGAAGAGAGCCTGACGGTGATGGGGTATGCCACGAAAAAGATTTTGGACTTTGCGCGAGGGAAATCTCAGCTCTTGATCTCAGAGTTATGTGAAGAAATTGTCCATGAATTTCTACCAAAGAAGATGTTTCCCGGCATGAAGCGGCGCGTTGAAGAACACCAAACAATTGGCCACGACACATGGATCGTCAGTGCTTCCCCCATCGAAATCGCATCCATTGTTGCCAACAAATTGAATATGACTGGCGCAGTTGCAACAACGGGTGAAGTTGTTCAGGGAAATTACTCTGGGAACCTTCCTGGAGGCACGATGCACGGAATCAATAAGGCTCACGCTGTGAGAGCGCTAGCAGCCACTCGAGATTACGATCTTCGGACTTCCTTCGCCTATAGCGATTCCATCAATGATCTTCCTTTATTGGTTTCAGTGGGAAATCCGTTTATTGTTAATCCCAACAAACATCTAGAGAATGTAGCGCTCAAGAACCGCTGGCCAATTCTCACACATTAGATTAGGAGACTTTGCTTGATAATTTGGTCTCATCGCGGACACCCTGGTCCTGAAAATACTTTAAAAGCTTTCGAAGCTGCCTGGGAAGATGGAATCACTCACTTTGAAACAGATATCCACGCGACGTTAGATGGTTACTTAGTTTTAGCTCATGACCCATCTATTGAACGACTCACAGAGATAGATCACGAAATTTCTTCGTTGACTTTTGAGCAATTGCAGGAATTCCCAATTCTTGGGCAACATCCATGGTGCACACTTGAAGAGCTCGTTATTCGGTTTCCCGATGCTCATATTTCTATCGATATCAAATCTGATAACACGCTGGATCCATTTATCGAATGGATGCACGGTCGACATGCAGAAAACTTTGTTGTGGGCTCATTTTCATCGAAGAGAGTCCAAAGTTTTCGCCAGGCCCACCCGACCGTGAGAACTGCTCTCACTCCTCTTGAAACCCTCGCTCTTGTATTTGGCCTTGATCGCTTTATCAAGTGGGAAGAATCCAAAAAACTCTATGCGATGGTTCCTATGAAATTTAAAGGAATTCCCATCTGTACTCTGGGTTTCATCAGACGCTGCCGTTCCAGAGATATCGCCATCTTTGTATGGACGATAAATGATGCAGAGGCTGCTCGTAAGCTCATTGAATTGGGCGTTCACGGAGTGGTCACAGATACCTATCCCGAACTTCGTTAGCCCCAAATCATGCAAGGCTAACTCTTGATAAATCCATTTTTGATTAGATAGTCGGCAGAATCTCGCAAAATAACTTCGGCAGGAATGAAGCTCATACCCATCAAGCGCTTGGCTTTTGCGTTACTAATTGCCATTGGTTTACCAAGTTGCGGCAAAATTGTTTTAATTGTGCCGTCAAAGATCGCAAGGAATTTAATCAAAGGCGTAGGTGCCTGAGCAGTCTTGACTTTACTCTTTGGATAGATCGACTTGAGGTATTTAGCAATTTCAACGAATGACTTAGTCTCAGATGAAGAAAGGATTCTCTCGCCCTTAGTCTCATTATTCTTAATCGCGTCAACGTGCATTTTGGCAACATCTCTCACATCGACAATTGCAAATTTCAGATCAGGAAGCATCGGATCGCTGCCCTTGAGAATTCGCTCCACAAGCGAAATCGATGATCCAAAATTCTTATCAAGTGGTGCGCCAAGAACAAGTACTGGGTTGATTGTCGTGAGTGCGATCTCTGGCGCATCACTCTTGATGAAATCCCAAGCCGCTTTCTCTGCCAAAGTCTTGGATTTTGTATATGCCCCACTTCCAACGGGATGCGTGACATCTGTCCACATTGTTTCATCATACTCAGCTGCGCCGGCTGGTAATTCACGTCCATAAATTGCAGCCATGGATGAAGTCAAGATCACGCGCTTTACGCCAGAAATCTTGGCGGCCTTTAGAGCGCGAAGTGTTCCCTCTACTGCTGGGCGAATGAGTTCATTCTCATCTTTAGGTGAGGAAAGTGGAAACGGAGATGCGGTATGCATCAGAACATCGATGCCGTGAAGGGCTGCATCCCAACCAGAGTCTTTCTCTAGGTTGAGTTCAACGAAAGTTAAACGAGAATCTAGATTCGATGAATCTAGTAGATGAGGCAAGACTGCATCCCGAACTCCTGCCGACTTTGCCAGATTTCGCACTGAGGCTCGAACCGTGTATCCCTGATTGAGTAACTGCAGGGTGACGTGCTTACCAATATATCCACTTGCACCTGTAATGAGGACGTTTTTCATGGTTCGAATTATTGCATAAGGCTCTACCCACTACCCGTATGACAACTTTTGAAATATGGTTCGGGGGTGAATAAGACCGTAGATTAAGTCGCAGTTGCTAGGTAATCTTTAAGCGCCTGGCGCTCAGAATCTAGTTCGCTTACGTGATTTTTTACAACATCACCAATAGAAACTATTGATAGGAGCAACCCTGAGTCATCGACGACTGGGACGTGGCGAATACGGAGTTCGGTCATCATGGTCATCAATTCTGCGATCGTTGATTCTGGTGTACAGGTGTGGACTCCCACAGTCATGATGTCGCGCACATGCATTTCAACCAGTTGATCAAGTTTGCCTGGCATAGCGCGAACAATGTCTCGTTCAGAGACAATTCCATCGATATTCTTCCCATCACTTGAAACGACTAAGGCGCCAACATGGTGTGAATTGAGTGAATTAACCAGATCGTGAATGCTTGCGCTTGCAGAAATAGTCTCTACACGTTTACCTAAGATTATTGTGCTTACCTTCATGGTCGACCTCACTCGATAGGGTGGCTCCATAATGCTCTTGCGGGTTTCCTAAGACAATAGCCTGAGTACAGTATTTTTCTATCGTGCCTACGGCGAACCTGTATTTAACCAAGTGGCAGCACACCTTTAAAAAGAAGAGTCGCCCTATAAGCCGGATTTATCGGATTTATCTTTCTCCGATCAGCCAACGAGACCCGCATCTTCTGCCCGTCCGTAGACCGATGCCAGCATCTTCATCGGCTTAGTAGATGGCCCATGAATCGCTAGATACTTTTCATCAAATTCGATTCCGGCACCAGGAGTGTTGTTAAGAACGATACATCCATCCTCAATCTGCATCGGATTGATGAGTGGAGCCTCTCGGCCCATTTCGAAAACTTCCATCATGACATGGTGCTTCCACGTTGATGAGATGTGCGCAAAGCTATTTCCGACATCAGGGCCAGTAACAACAGGACGATCGAAAGCAGTAGCCATATCTGCCACAATCCCCCCGCCTGTAAAACCTGAAACGTGCGAAGCTATTTGGATGACATCTCCGACTCCATGCTGAAACAGCGGGACGAACTGCTGTGGATCGGTGAAGTTCTCTCCAGTTGCAATCGGAGCACGAACACCTTCAGAGACGCGACGAAGTCCTTCGAAATCGCCTCTAGGAGTCGGTTCTTCAACCCAGAGAAAGTCAAAGTGTTTTTCTAACCGTGCAATTCTTTGGATTGCTTGCTTTGGCGTCCAAAACTCATTGGCATCAATAATTAACTGTGCACGACCACCATGAGAACTGAGTGCATCAATCATCACGCGAACACGTCGCTCATCTTCATCAGCGTCGCGACCTACTTTGAGTTTTCCTGCAGTAACGCCCTTCGCTGCAAGTCCGGCGTAAAACTTGTACAGCTCTTCATCACTGAGAGGAGAATCTAAACCACTCGCGTAAGCACGAACCGGTTTTCCGTCTCCACCCAACTCTTTCCAGAGTGGCACTTCGTGGAGTTTGGCACGCACGTCCCAGAGTGCACGATCGATCGCAGAAATTCCTGCTGCCATTGGGCCGTGATTACCTTGTTTAAAGGCACGCGCAGTCATTCGATTCCAAGTGCTGCGAACAGAACGAGGATCTGTACCAATTACAAGATCAGTGAGCATAGGAAGTGTTTGCGCCGCGTTACCCGCTCCGACAGAACAACCCGTCACTCCTTCGTCTGTATGTACGAAGACAGCGAGTTCCATTCCTTCGTTTACTCCATCGGGAAGATTGACATCACCGATCGCTCGAAGCATTTTGTATGTATACGGTTTGAACGAAATCTCTGTAACTTTCATGTAAACCACCCATCCCCTAGATGGAGAAGAGATTACCTCGGTTACGAGAGAAAAAGAAGAGTTCCCCTATAAGCAGGAGTTAAGCAACGAGGGAATTACAATGCTCTTTATCTACAACCCGCACCAGAGAGGTAGATAGTCAATAATGTCTAGCAAAAGTACCACGGGAAAAAATCCGTCGGAAACACCCCAAGATACGTATACCGAGTGCTATTGAAGCTACACCTTGAATCCTATATTGTTCTATTTGTTTACAATTTAAAGATGATACGGAGCTAAATTTGTGGTGGACAACGAGAAAAATCGTGGCGGGCACTGGGGACGCATTGCTTTTGTAGATTTAGGCTCGGAGCGAATTCGATACGAAGAACCAGATTCGAACTTTTACCGCAGGTATGGTGGTGGTGGCGCTTTTGGTGCGTTCTTCATCTTGCGCGATAT